>CAZYDC010000305.1:0-6554 GCA_964646065.1 uncultured Planctomycetaceae bacterium
ACTGCTGCAGCAAGCGCTGGCCACCACCCAGTGGCAGGTGGAAGACCTGCAAAAGGCCATCGCCCGCCAGCCCAGCGAAGTTAAGAACATCGCAAGCCGTCCCACTTTCCGTCGGAATTTTTTCGAGGATCCGGAATGGCGGCAACTCAACGCGGCTGTCACGGCCGCCCAGAAAAAACTGGAGATAGCCGGCAAGGAGTTCAAGGCCGGCCATCCAACCATGCAAAGTCTTTCAAGCGAGCTTGACCTTGCCAAGGGGCTTCTGCGAACCCGTGAACTGCAACTTTCACAATTGGAGTCTCAATCTCCAACGGCGCAGATCGGCGGACACCAGGCATCTGAACCGGGCCCCGCTCATTCTGGAGGCAACGTGATCGGCCCGGACTATGAGATGGATTTGGCCAAACTGGATCGTGACCTGAGCGTTCTGAAGCAGCGAGAAACTCTTATTCTTGCGGAGATGAAGAAACAAAAAGACGACTTGGACAAGGTCTTCAACAGCGCGCAACTTCTGGAAAAGGAAGAGCAGGACGTGACCCACAAGCGAGAGCTGTTCAATGCCGTTCGGGGACGCCTGGACCAGAAGGAAATGGAGAAGAACGTTCCTGGCTCCATCGAGGTGCTGACCCGCGCGGTTGCGCCGGGCATTCCATCATCGGATCGACGTCTGATCAACAGCTTCATGGCGTTGGCGGTCGCCTTGGGGCTTGCGGTAGCCGTGGTGTTCTTCAGGGCTGTTACTTCCCAGACCATGCGCAGCGCCGAGGACTTACCCCTGTCTTTGCGAACCCCGTTCCTTGGACAACTTCCGGCCTTGCCAAGCACGGCGGGTTCAGAGCCCGATCTGGAGAACGATCCGTCCATGACCGAGGCCGCGAGGATGATACGAACGGCTCTCCTGTCATCCATCGCCGGGGATCGCCGCAGTCGCGGGACCGTGATACTCATCAGCAGCGCCGGGCCGGGTGCGGGCAAGTCTACTGTTACCGCTGTCCTGGGAAGGAGCCTTGCCGAATGCGGCAAGAAAGTGCTTCTCGTGGATGCGGATCTCCGGAAATCGACGATGACAAGCCGTTTTGGGTTGAACCAAAAGCCGGGCCTCCTGGAGTCCCTGGCGAACCGTGAGAGTACCGCTCTGCAGCCGTATCCCACAGACACTCCGAGGCTTTCAGTGCTTCCCGCCGGGATCTTGGACGATGCTTCCAGGCATGAGTTGACGACAAACGGTGCCTTCACGGCGCGGATGGCGGAATGGCGCCGAGACTATGACATCATCCTGCTGGACAGTCCGCCTCTTCTTCCTGTGGCGGATGCTAGAATCCTTGCCGGGCGCGCGGACGGCGCGATCATGGTCGTGCGGGAAGAAGGGTGCCGCCGGGAGGATTTGACAGACGCGATGGCCTGCCTTGGCGCCTCGGGCGGTAAGCTGCTGGGGACGATCTTCATCGGTTCCTGGGGCCGCAAACACTATCGGCAGAGCTCCTATTATAATGGATACGCCGCAAAGTGATTACCGCCGGCACACTTGGAAACCGATTCTGTGGAGCGGACTCGGCGGCGGCCGTCGAGCAGCTGCGCGCGGTCGCTCTGAGATCGCTGGTTCGTATGTACCGGCCTGAGCAACAGCTTTTCGCTTTTCGGGTGCGACGGGTCTCGGGAAAGATTGTTCTTGAAGGGGTCAGCCGGCGGTACACGGCCATTGCACTGATCGGCCTGGTGGGCGAGACCGAGGACACCGCCAGGGGCATACTCGCCGGCCAGAGCCCCATGGACGTGTGCGGCGGACTGCTCCGCGAAATCGACGGCTACGAGGACATCGGCGAAGTGGCCTTGACTCTCTGGGCCGCCCAGGCCTTGCGTCATCCTGACGCGGCCAAGGCGGTGCGGCGGCTTGGGCAGATGAATCCCGCCGATGCCTCTTGTCCGACCGTCGAGCTCTCCTGGGCGCTTACCTCGCTGGTCTGTGGCGGCGTTGCGGATGCGGACCTTGCGGGAAAGATTGCCCGGCGCCTGCTGGCATCTTTCCACAAAGACTCAGCCCTGTTTCCTCACTGGCCGGTCGGGGCCAAATCGCCGTTGTTCAGACGGCACGTGACTTGCTTCGCTGACTTCATCTACCCGATCCAGGCATTGTCGTACTACCACATGGCCTCCGGCAGCCAAGAGGCCATTGACGCGGCATCTCGCTGTGGGGACCGGATGTGCGAATTACAGGGGCCTCAGGGGCAGTGGTGGTGGCACTTCGATGTGCGCACCGGCAGAGTCGTGGAGAAGTACCCGGTTTACGCCGTGCATCAGGAAGCGATGGCGCCGATGGCGCTGTTCGTCCTAGACAAGGCCACCGGACTGGACCACGCCTCCGCGGTGGAAAAGGGGATTCGGTGGTTGATACATTCGCCCGAGATTTCGACTTCATTGATTGACACGGAAGCCGATCTCGTGTGGCGAAAGGTTGCCCGACACGAACCCGGCAAACTCGTGCGAGGCCTTCAGGCCGCCGCCAGCCGCCTCCATCCCTCCCTGCGAGTTCCCGGGACGGACCTTGTCTTCCGCCCCGGCTGGATCGACTACGAGTCCAGGCCCTACTGCATGGGCTGGATCCTGCACGCGTGGGCGCGATGACGCGGCCTGAAAAAGAACCGACCGCTCGCCCGTAGGTACTACGCGGTATTTCAACAAGAGGAGATCTGACAATGGCCAAACCGAAAGTCGGAGTTGTGGGTGCTGGAGTCGTTGGGACGGCGATGCAGAAGCTCTGCGGCCCCGAAACCGTCATGTACGACCCGAAGCCGGGTTGTCCGCAAGACAAGGGCGCGATCAATAGCTGCGATGTGGTGTTTGTATGCGTGCCCACCCCGATGCGCTCGGACGGCGTGTGCGATGCATCAATTGTTGAGGAAACGGTTGCCTGGGTCAAGGCGCCGCTGATGATCCTTCGTTCCACGGTCAGTCCGGGAACAACGGACCGCCTGCGGAAAGAGTATGGCAAGCACATCGTCTTCCAGCCGGAGTATCTGGGCGAGACGCCGGCCCACGTCTTCGGCAACATGGCCGAGCGGGCGTTCGTCGTGCTGGGGGGCCAAGTCGAGGATACATCGCGGGCGGCGGACCTCTACAAACATTATTACAACTCGATGGTCAACTTTTATTTCTGCGACGCCGTTACGGCCGAAGTGGCCAAGTACATGGAGAACTCCTTCTATGCGGTGAAGGTGACCTTCGTGAACGAGTTCTACGATATCGCCAAGGCGTGCGGCGTGGACTACAACGTGCTTCGTGAAATCTGGCTGGCCGATCCGCGGATCAGCCGGGATCACACGTTCGTCTTTCCCGACGCTCGCGGCTTCTCCGGTAAGTGCCTGCCGAAGGATGTCAATGCCATCGTGGCCCACTGCCGCTCCCACGGCTATGAGCCGCGACTTATGGCCGCCACATTGGCGATCAACGACCAGTACGTTAAACCGAGTTGGGCTGATGGCAATTCGCCAACCAAGAGCGTTCCTGCGAGCGTTCCCGCCAGCCAATCCGTCTAGTCCGAAGATCGCCTCCCACTGGCCTCGAATCAGCGACCAGCACGAAAATGCAGGATGCTTATCTCAATGCTCTCGATGGCAGATCAAAAGTGCGATAATCCTCCTGTGTTTGCCGCTGAGTCGCAGCGAAGCGGTCAACTTGCGCCTACGATCGCTTTGCGCCGATTACCGTACCCGTACCGGGCGATGCTGTCCATCTGCAGCGACCTGGACCAGACGCCGGATCGCCGAGTCTACTGGGAAATATCGCGGTTCTTGAACACGACCCAGGCAGGCCCCTGCGGACCCGGCGCCGGCCTGGAGGTGGGCAACACTATTTATTTCGATATGCCAGCCGACCAGTTCGCTTACTGGAATACCGACGATGCGGGACGAGAGATGATCCGCACGCTGATTCATAGCGGCCACATCGACTGTCTCCACTCCTACGGCAGTCTAGCCACGACCCGTGCGCACGCACAGCGAGCGCTGGAAGAGTTGGTGCGCCATGACTGCCGGCTGAGCGTCTGGGTGGACCATTCGATCGCGACGACGAACTTCGGCGAGGAGGTCACTCGCGGCTACGGCGACGTGAAGGGCTCGCCGGCGTACCACGCCGACCTGATGTGCGCCTACGGCATCAAGTACGTGTGGCGCGGCCGCGTGACAAGCGTGATCGGGCAAGACGTATCGCCAAGCCTCCACGGGCTGCTTCGGTGGCGGCACCCCTTGGCTTCCGGCAGAACGCTCGCTAAGGAAGTGGCCAAGCAACGCCTTGGACTTTCCGGCCAGGGCAAGTACGCGATGCATGGGTTTAACAGGGTGATGCGATCCAGCGTGCTTCGGGATGGCCGGCCGGTGTTCGAGTTCATGCGGACGAACCCTCATTGGGACGGTCCCGGCAAGGGGGCCACAGCCGCGGGTTTGGCAGACGTGCTCACGGAGCGTGTCCTCCGGCGTCTCATCGAAAGCGAAGGCATAGCGATCATTTACACGCATCTGGGCAAAGTCCGCAACCCGAACGAACCTTTTGAGTTGCCCACAAGGAACGCCCTGCACATGTTGGCGCGGCGCTGTCGGGACGGGGACATTCTGTGCGCCGCAACGAGTCGTCTTCTTCGATACCTCAGCGTGCGGGACGGCCTTCAGTACCGTGTTGCTGTGGAAGGTGAGAACGTGCGGATCACGATCGTCTCTACATTGGACGCGGCCGGGGCGCCTCAGGAAGTGTCGGAAGGCGACCTCCAAGGCATTACGTTCATCACGCCGCGAACGGCCCAGCCTGTCAGCGTGCAGATGGCTGACGGCACGGAGCTTCCGTGCGAAACTCACCATGATGAAGGCCGGACGACTGTGTGCCTTCCGTGGAAACGACTGGAATTCCCACTCGTATGAAATTGCCCGTAATCAATTTGAACATTCTGTGTGACGAGTGGCGAGATTTGTCTTCGACACAGGGGCCGGCCAATGAGGGGGAGGCTCTTTAAGACATGATGGATACAGTCACCCGACGCAAACCGCTATCGACGACATTATACGCCAGGATGCGTCGATTGTTTTGGCACCATTTGATGCGGGTGGCAATCGGGCTGCACAACGTGGCACTAGACTTTGGAAGGAAGGTCCGGCCCAAGTCCAGGATGGACTCCGAGGATCACGCGTATGAAATCCTTCTTACGGGAAAGTTCTATGCTGACAACTGGATCTTCGCGCACCTGGAGCCACTTGCGGCTTCAACGGCGTGCAAGCAGGTTGTGGTTGTGTCCTGCAGGTCCATTCCGAGCATCGCCAAGGTCGTCGCCATCTATCCACCCCGTTGGCTCGTCTCTATCGCAGGTCCATCCGCGGCAAGGGTCCTCATTTTCATCTTTGCAGCAATTGTAAGGCGTCCGGACATTCTGGGAGGTTTCCATCTCAAAATGAACGCCTTGGTTGCATCGGTTGTGGCGCCGTTCGTGGGAGCACGGTCATTGTACTTTTGTGTCGGAGGCAGGACAGAAGCTTTGGACGGAGGCATTTGGGGGGAATCGCATTTCTTTGAAAGAATGGAAACTCCTGATTCAATAGTGGAGAAGCGATTATTGCACGCGGTGGCTGGGTGCGACTGGGTGATTACTATGGGAACCGGTGCAATCGACTTTTTCAGACGAAAAGGGATCAAGGCAAATTTCCATGTAGTTTCCGGCGGCATCGACTCAACTCGGTTTGTACCTACTCACAACGTTCCGCTGGCCGATGTAATCCTTGTAGGCCGTCTAGTGGAAGTGAAACGAGTGGACGTGTTTCTTCAGGCGGTAAGGCTCGTGATGGCCAAGATGCCGCAAGTCAAAGCCTTGATTGTGGGTGACGGCGGATTGCGGGACACTCTTCATGGGATGGCCTCGGACATTGGACTAAACGGTCAAGTTCGTTTTGTCGGACATCAGGAATCTGTTACCGAGTGGCTCACACAATCAAAGGTCTTTGTCCTTACGTCGGATTCGGAGGGGTTGTCACTGGCACTGATGGAGGCCATGATGTGTGGTCTTCCGGCAGTAGTCAGCAGGGTAGGCGACCTGCCTGATCTTGTGGAAGACGGTGTTAATGGGTTCTTAGTGCCTCGCCGTTCCCCTGAGATTGTCGCCGAACGTCTGATGGAGTTGTTGATGGATGAACAGAAGTACCACTCTTTTTCGGTTGCCGCAAGGCTGTCGGCTTGTCGATATGAACTAGAGAAAACCAGCCGACACTGGGATGAGATATTAGGACAAGGTTAGTCGATATCTTCAAAGGCGAAGCCAGTCAGCCGCCTGCGGGGTGACGGGCTTTGACTTGAACCCCCAACGTCTAACACGGAATCATGTAAACAAGCACGTCCTGACCTCGCAGCGTGCGGCGATCATTGGCGATCCATTGGAAAGATGATTCCAGTTCTGGGGCACCTGACGGTGCTGGCCATGCTGGCGTTTGTGGCCGCTACACACGCGGCGAGCTTCTTTTGGCGGATTGTTAGAGCAGTTTGCGTAAACAATCTCACGTCCACGATCTTGATTGGCCGATAAG
>CAZYDC010000306.1:0-6554 GCA_964646065.1 uncultured Planctomycetaceae bacterium
GTTGAAAAAGACCGACAAGGAAACAACGTAAGAAGAAGGAGAAGATCATGAAGAGCTTCAATGGTAAAGTGCTTCTGGGATTGGTTTGTGCCGGGCTACTGCTCTCGCTGAACGTCGGAAATGCCTTCGCGGGTGATCGGGACGGCGGTTGGGACCGTGATCACCATCGCGCCCATTACGTCGTCAGGGAATATCGCCCCGTCTGCGTCCGGCCCGAAGTTGTCTGCGTCGCACCAACGCCGGTAGTCGTCGTACCCGCGCCAACGCCAGTAGTCGTTGCCCCCGCGCCGGTGGTGGTCGTCGGGCCTGCCCCCGTTATCCGTGAGCGAGTCGTTGTCCGTCACAAACATTGGAGCTTCGGCTTGTTCTTCGGATTCTAACGCAGTAGCTACGCATATGTCCGCAAACAAAGGACTCGCGGAAGGCCCTTCTGCGAGTCCTTTTTGGGGCGCAAAGCGGATTCCGCCTTTCCGGCGCGTTTGCAGAATTCCAGCTAACTTTCCCTCTGTGCCTCTGTCTTATCGCTTAGATGAGGACAAACAATGGTCGGTGCGTTACAATGAACCTTAGTGGCACTTAGGAAAGGAAAAGCAATGAAAATGCGAGTCTTGGACCTTCGGAGTAACCGTACCCTTGGCGGCGGGATGATGCTAGGTCTGTTGGCGACGATGGTTGTCGTACTCGCCGGGTGTGAACAGAAACTCCAGCCGGGCGAAACGTATCACAAACTCTCCGTTGCCTGGCCTATCTTCGACGTAGAGAAGTCAGAGGGCGTCGGTCAAGACGGCGTCCACTGGAAGAAGGAAAAAGGCGATGCTGCCTTCTGGCTGGCCACTTGGGAAAAACTCCAGAAGTTCGACAAGGAAGATGACATGGTCTACCGCAAGGAACGCAAGACCTTCATCCCGCTTTATAATGCGGAGGTGGAAGAAAGCCCACAGTTCAAAAAAACCTGGGGCAGCGTCTTGTTCTACCCTTACAGTTCCTATGATAAGAATGCCGAAGGTGCATCGCCGCCTGCTTCCAAGAAGTAACCGGGCCATGAGCGTTCTTCAACAGCTTATCGCGGCTAGCACTTACAGCGAAATCGGCTGGTAATCGCTGGTCTTTTTTCTGGCAACAAAGATTACTGAATACGGGAAGTGTTCCCGTTGGGGTGTAGCGCTCAAGTGGCTGGCGAAGTACCTTTTTTCTGGCAACAAAGATTACTGAGTGCAGGAAGTGTTCCCGTTGGGGTGTAGCGCACCGAGGGTTGTCTTCCCCCCGTGCCTGACTGTCACCATACACCCACGCGCCTTCCGGTCCCCAGGGCGCGTTCGCGCGCCACTGGGGGCACGGGGGGAGTGTGTGTGTATAGAGGGTGTCAGTGACAGCGGGGCCTATTCGTTCGCCAAGGTAGCCATCGGGTAATCCTGACTCGCCTACCCTCATGTCGTCTACACCCACGCACCCTCGTCCTCCAAGGCGGGTTCATACGCCGTTGACTGAAGGCAGGTCACGGGGTCGGGGGGCGGCTACCAGCACCTCCGTCTCAGGTGGCACAAGCACCAATGTCTTGTCTGCTTAGGCAGTCTGTTACCCATCGTTGGCCGCAGCCTTGGTGACGACGGAACCCAGGGCCATACTTTTTCGTCCGTCGCTATAGATGAATGGTTGTGCCGCAGTTGACGCGATCTGCCGGGGATAGACCAGTAAAGCCCAAGCGTCGCGCGCCTCGGTCGGGAAATCTTTGCATGGAAAGCATGGGGTTACGCGGTCGGGCTGGACATCTGGATTGGACCGTGCCTGACTCGTTGTCTTCTCACAGATAATACTCGGGGAGATAGTTCCGGGACACCAGTAGCTGTTGGATCAGGCGCACCGAATCTTCTGCCTTTCCGAGCGGGCTGATCTCCAAGTCGGGTTTTCGTTTGAAAAACCTGTTTTCACCGATGTTCACGACCAGAAGATCACCCGGTCGGTTGAGTGTGTCGACGATCTCCAGTTCGTGATCGTCCAGATCCGAAACCGTCGTGATCAGGATCAGGCCGGCGTCGGTGAATAAATGTGAAATCTCGCCCAGCCTGCGGAGGTGCTCGTCACGCTCGACCGAGGCCGTCTCCCGCAGGTCCGAGTCGATCCCGAACAGGCTATTGGACAGGCCCAGGTAGTAGACCTGTCGGCCGACAGCGAATAAATGCTCCTCCAGCATCTTGGCCAGTTTCGCTTTGCCTGTTCCTATAGGGCCGGTGAGCAGCACGAGCGTGGACTTCTGCCCGTTTCGCTGCGAACGGATGTCGGGCGTGATCGTGCTGCGCTCCCACGCTCGGTCGCGTGCGGCGACATGCTTTTCGACGAGTGTTTGCCCGCCCTGGTCTGCGTCCAGAACGATACCCACGCCGGCGATCTCGTAGTTATCGATGATGACGAACCGACCCGTCTGGGGAATATCCTTGACCAGGTCGCACGCCACCGGGCGGAGCGTCTCCAGCGTGACCTCGGCGACATCGTGGCGGTCGATCTGCCGGCTGTGATGAACTATCTCCAGGCGCGAAGCATCGATCACTGTGTGCAGTTCTGTCAGCCACACCGGCATGCGGGCGGTGCCGAGTTTGATCTTGTATCGGCGGCCAGGGACCATGGCCTGCCGCCCCAGCCAGAAGACGTTTGCCCGCAGACGCGACGTGACCTGGGGCTGAGGCTCGTCGGCACGGCAGAGAATCTCGCCGGGCTTGATGTAGACCTGTGTTTCCAGAGTCAGTCCCGTGCATTGGCCGGCGAATGCGCGGTCTTGCGGTACAACGCCGAATTCTTCAACGCTGACGACGCGGCTGCGTTTGCCGGAAGGAAGCAGGACGACTTCGTCGCCGGCGTGAACGGTGCCCGTTTCTATTCGTCCGGCCACGATGCGTCGGTCGTCGCCCTGAGCCGTGAATTTGTAGATGTCCTGGACCGGCAAACGCAGAGGCGCATCCGATCTTGAAAGTTCCCTATGGAACCCGTCCAGCGTCTCCAGGATCGTCGGCCCCTCGTACCACGCCATCCGCGTCGAATGGGCAATCAGGTTGTCGCCCTCGCGTGCAGCGATAGGGATAAACCCGCCAGGAGCGATCCCGACCTGGTCCAGGAACGCCGTGAACTCTTTGCGAACCCGGTCGAAAGTCGCCTGATCGTAGTCAACCAGATCCATCTTGTTGACGCACACGGCTACTTGCTTGACCCCCAACATGCTCAACAGATAACCATGGCGGCGGGAGTTTTCGCGAACGCCCTCTTTGGCATCGATTACCAGCAGTGCCGCCGAAGCGCGGGCCGCGCCGGAAATCATATTCTTTAGGAACTCGACATGTCCGGGCGCATCAATGATTATGTAGTCGCGCCGAGCGGATTTGAAAAAGCACCGGGCCGAATCGATGGTGATGCCCTGGGTCTGCTCATCTTTGAGTGCATCCAGCAGGAACGCATACTCGAAAGGCTTGCTGTTGCGGCGGCAGTTCTCGCGGACGGCGTCGAGCTTGCCCTCCGGCAAGCTGCCGGTGTCGGCCAGCAGGCGGCCGACCAGCGTACTCTTGCCGTGATCCACGTGTCCGATAATGACAATGTCCATTCGCTCACGGTTCACATGTAACCCTCCCGGCGGAGGGTTTCAAGGCCCTGGCCGTCTTCCTTGTCCTGTTCCCGCCCGCTGCGTTCGGCGATGTTGGCAAACTTGCCGGTACGCAATTCCTCGATGATGTCGCGGACATTCTTGGCTGTCGAGGCAACCGGCTTGGTGCAGGGCGCGCAGCCGAGGCTGCGGTATCGCCTGCCGTCACCGCGGTCGAAGTAGAGCGGGATCACAGGGATGTTCTCGGCCTCGATGTATTCCCAGATGTTCAATTCCGTCCAGTCCAGGAGCGGATGGACGCGGACGTGCGTCCCGGGGGCGAAGTCGGTCTTGAAGTAGTTCCACAATTCCGGCGGCTGGTCGGCCACGTCCCACTCGTTGTGCTGGTCGCGGGGAGAGAAGTAACGTTCCTTGGAACGGCTGCCTTCCTCGTCGGCTCGGACGCCCACGATGACGCCGGTGAATGGTTCACCACCCTCGGTGCGGACATACTGCCCTGTGTTGTGGTCCAGGATCCACCGCGGCCATTCGCCCGAGAGGGTCTTCTTGAGCGCCTCGCTCTTTAGCTTGGCACAACACTGGATTCGCGTGTCGGCCCCGTCCGGGAACGTCTGCTTGCCGGCCAGCGCGGCTTCGTTTCTGCCGAAGATCAGGTTCAGGCCCCATTGCCGGGCTAACTGGTCGCGGTATTCGATCATCTCCGAAATCTTGTACGCTGTGTCGATGTGCATCAGCGGGATGGGCACGTGGCCGAAGAACGCCTTGCGGGCCAGCCAGAGCAGTACCGTGCTGTCCTTGCCGATGGACCAGAGCATCACGAGTTGCTTGAACTCCCGGTAAGCTTCTCGCAGTATGAATACGCTCTGGGCCTCCAGGGCCTTTAGATGATCCATGACGCCCCGTCCTTCCTCGTGAGCTTCCCATCCACCACGTGCAGTCCGCATTCCTTGTGCTCTGGCTGCTCCCACCACCACCGGCCCGCCCGAATTCCCTGCCCAGGCTCCACCGCGCGCGTGCAGGGGACGCAGCCGATGCTGGGATAGCCGTGGTCGTTAAGAGGGTTGTATGGAACGTTGTGGTCGCGGATGTATTCCCACACCTGCTCGTCGGTCCAGTTCGCCAGCGGATTGATCTTGATCAGACCGTTCGCGTCGTCCCATTGAATCACCTCAAGGTCCTGACGCGTAACCGACTGTTCCCGTCGCAGGCCTGTTATCCACGCATCCAGTTGTGCGAGCTTGCGGCGGAGCGGGATAACCTTGCGGACACGGCAGCACGCCTTGCGATTCTCGATGCTGTCGTAGAACAGGTTGACACCGTTTTGGCAGACCAGTTCCTCCACGTCGGTTCGGTCTGGAAAGAGCACCTCGATCCGGATGCCATATCTCTTTCGCGTGGCGTCGATCAGATCGTATGTTTCCTGGTGGAGCCTGCCGGTGTCGAGCGTGAAGACGGCCGGTTGCGGCGTGATCCGCCGGAGCATGTCCGTCAGGACCTGGCTCTCGATCCCCAGCGCCGACGCCAGGGCCACGCGTCCACCCAGCCGGCTTACGACGTAAGCCAGGAGGGCCTGAGCGTCCAGGTCACGGGTCTGTTCAATGATTTCCTGCAATTGCTCTTTCATAACGGCCTCCACAACTATATAGAGTAATCCTGCGCAAAAACGCGGGCATTGCGAAGCACGACGTAAACTTGCTCATCGCACAAGAGGGCCAGTTCCCGGTAACGGTCGCGGGTCAGTTCGGCCTCGACATTCTGCCCCGTGTCGGGTAATTCCAACTGCACACGCACGATGGGGCCCGCGGAGTTGATATGGCGAACTCGAGCGGGGATGGACGATCTATTCTGCGGGGTCCGCTCGATTTCCAGATCATGTGGCCGCACATAAGCGACGGCTGGACCATCGTTATCCACTGTGCCGACCGCATGCCCCAGTTCCATCTGTCCGATCTGGAGCCGACCGTTTTGCACGCGGCCGTGGAAAAGGTTCACGCTGCCCAGAAAGTTGTACACGAAAGGGTTGGCCGGGTGCTCGTACACCGCTTCAGGCGTACCGACCTGTTCAATCTGGCCATGGTTCATCACGGCGATCCGGTCGGCCACCTCCAGGGCTTCTTCCTGGTCATGGGTGACGAAAACGCTTGTGACGGCAGTCTCATCGTGCAGTCGTCGCAGCCAACGTCGCAGTTCCTTACGGACTTTGGCGTCCAAGGCGCCGAAGGGCTCATCCAGGAGCAGCACCTTGGGTTCGACCGCCAGGGCCCGCACCAGGGCCACCCGCTGGCGCTGGCCGCCGGAGAGTTGCCATGGATAGCGGTCCCTCAAGGACTCCAACTGGACCAGTTCGAGCAGCTTCGCCACTCGGTCGCGAATCTCGGCATTGTTGGGCCTGGATGGCCTCGGGCGGACCCTCAGGCCGAAGGCGATGTTCTCAAAGATCGTCATGTGCCGGAACAGGGAGTAGTGCTGAAAGACAAAACCGATGCCGCGTGCGGCCGGGCTGTGCCCGGTCACGTTCTGGCTGTGAAAAAGGACCTGCCCGGCACCCGCGTTGGGCACCTCCAGACCGGCGATGATCCGCAGCAGCGTCGTCTTGCCGGAACCCGAGGGCCCCAAGAGCGCGACCAGTTCGCCGTCAGGCACGGTCAGGCTCACGTCGTTGAGGGCGACGAATCGCCCGAAGGTCTTGGAGATGTTTCTAACGTCGATGCTCATGTCGGAACCTCGCGTTTCGATTCTTCCGCCGCCCGCTCCGCGCGCGACCGCCATTCAACCAGGCTCTTGGCCCCCAGCGTCGCCAGGGCCAGCAGGGCCAGCAGCGAGGCCACGGCGAACGCGGCGGTGAAGTTGTACTCGTTGTAGAGGATCTCCACGTGCAGGGGCATGGTGTTGGTGGACCCGCGAATATGTCCGGAGACCACCGACACGGCGCCGAACTCGCCCATGGCCCGGGCGTTGCACAGGATCA
>CAZYDC010000307.1:0-6532 GCA_964646065.1 uncultured Planctomycetaceae bacterium
TTAGGGCCTATGCGAATGACTTTTTTGTTGTGGCACAGCCGCCCTCGGCTGTGGGTTATTCGGATGGGCGTTCGGGGCGATGTCGTAGCGGATTCGCCCTTGTTACCAGTGGCCTGGTGCTGGTGGAGTAGGCCGGCTTAACTTTTCGCCCCGCGTAGATTCGTTTCGCCTTTTGGGCAAATTTCGCTGTTTCTTAACACAATCGGGATACGGTTAACTTTTGGTCATGATAAAACGGAACGATTATGAGGATCTATGCCGCCGCAAACGAGGTTCCTTCCCCCTGGCGCGTCGCGAGCGACGAACAGTGTGAATCGCCCGAATGCCAGGGCAGAACCGTCTTCGTTTTCGCCATGGTGGATGACAATAAGGCAGCCCCGTTGCGGTCAGCCATTATCGGGGCCAAGATTCGGGGGTTCGGCGTCAACCCCGCAAAATTGCCGCCGGTGGCCATTGCCGTATATTATTGCCCCACCTGCCAGGGCTGGAGCGTCCATCGACTGCACAACGCCGCCGCGACTACCGTCGCCACCCCTCCCCTTCCTCTGACATGACCGCTTGTGCATCGGCGGCCAGCGCGCTAGACTGTCGTACATCAGCAAGAGCGTTTGCCCTGGAGGTGTCAGGCGACCTGGTGGCGCTCCTGGTCTTCAAAACCAGTGCGGGGCTTAATAAGGCCTCGGGTGGGTTCGATTCCCATCCACCTCCGATAGCACCCCGTTGAAGAAGGGTCTCCGGCGTAGCATGGGCGTCTCGCCCATGAGTATCAGGGCCATCTTGGCCCTGTCTTTGGGAAGGCCCGCATGGGCGGGACGCCCATGGTACTCATGGGCAAGATGCCCATGCTACTTTTTCAACGGGCTCATAGACTATTCCAGCACGCTCAAAGCGAGCAGGGCCTGGATGGAATCCTCGTCGGCCAACCGCCAGCGGATGGCGCGGAGGCGGCGGGGGTGGGGAAATTCGATTCGCCACAGGTCGAATCGCAGGACCTCGTAGGCCACGTGCAGGACGGTTTGCACGGCCGGCAGCGTGGCGGCGCTTCGCGGGGCGATGGTCCAGGCGTGGCAGTAATTGTCGCCGCGCAGCACCTCGATCCCGTGGCGGAGTTCGTGCGTCTCGCTGCCGTCCTCGAAGACCAGTTCGTATGCCGACGCGGGTTTGCCCAGTTCGCAAGGCAGCGCCGGCCATTCCGGCGTGCGGTACCAGGCCTCGCTGAGGTGCGGGTATCCGCCTTTGAGCGTCACGTGCCCCAGGACCGCGATGGCTCGCGCGGTCCGCCCGACGGGGATGACGATCTCGCCCCGGCCCTTGCCCAGCAGCAGCGGGGACAGCGGCAAGCGGGTGTCGCGGCATTCAAACTCGACGCCGGCCGCGGCCAGCCGCCCGAACTGCGGCATGACGAAAGCGAACCGTCGCGACGCGGCGACCTGGCGCTCCAGCTCGGACTGGTCGCCGGCGATCTCGTCCAGCGGCACGCCGTGCCAGCCGCTTTCCAGCGGGGCCTTGGCCAGCACTTCCACCTTGGGCGGTCCCAGCGGCGCGGGGTAATCCATGTCGAAGCACATCAGCGAGATGGTCTGCAAGTCGCTCTTGACGCGGCCGTCCTTGTCCAGCAGGCCCTCGATGGTGTAACCGTCGGGCGCGCCTCGCTGCGGGCCTCGGCTGCGTTCCCCGAAATCGGCCCACACCCAGTACGCGCACCCGGCGACGCGCGGGGCCTGGTCCGGCTGCGAGTGCCTGGCGAACATGGCGCAGAGATCCGCGAAGACGCGCGGATTGCCCTGCCCCCACAGCCCGCCCCACTCGGTGTACACCAGCGGCAGGTCGTCCAGCACCTTCATCCGCTCGACGAACGGTTGGCACTCGTAACCGTAGGTGTTGATGCCGTAGTGCGACAGCCCCGCCGCGCGAACCATCGCGCGGATTTCGTCGTCCTTGCCCGAGCAGTCGGCGAAGGAGATCAGCGCGCCGGGGTCGAGTTCGCGAATCGCGCCGGCGGCCGCGACGGCATACGCGACGTTGGGCGAGCACTCGTTGTAGATCAGCCAGGCGAAGACCGAAGGCACGTTGCGGTCGCGGCGGACCAGCCGGCGAAGCGACTCGACGGCCGGGGTGGTCAATCGCGGGTCCTGCATTTCGGAGAACATGATCCCGGGTTCCTCGCTGACCAGGATTCCAAGTTCGGCGGCCAGGCGGGACACGACGGGCGATTGCGGCGAGTGGACCATGCGGATGTAGTTGAACCCCGCGTGCTTGATGAGCGCCAGGTCGCGGCGCACGACCTCGACGGGCGGCGTGTATCCGTGGGCCTCGGTGAACTCGTGGCGGCAGACGCCCTTGAGCACCAGTCGCTCGTTGTTGAGGAAGAAATCGCGGCCGCGAATCTCGATGCGGCGGAAGCCCACGGCCTCGGTCGCCTCGTCGCGGCTGTCGCCGGCCAGGGCGACTGTCAGGACGTACAGGTTGGGCTCGCGTGGCGACCACAGGCGCGGCCGGTCCACGGTGAACGTCAGGGCCTGCCCCGCCGGTCCCGAGGCCGCGGCGATTTGTCTGCCGCCGGCCTTCTCGACCAGACGGGCCTCGATCTGCCCGGCGGCCGGGCCGTCGCATTCGACCTGGACCGTGCAGCGGGCCGATTCGCAGGCCGCGTCCAGTTCGGCGCGAAAGGTGAAGGAATCGATGAAGCACCGGCCGCGACGCTCGATCCAGAGGTCGCGGATGAGCCCGCCGTCGAACCGCCGGCTGATGGCCACGAGCGGTTCGAGCATGTCCCGGACCTCGGCCTGGACGACATTGCGCTCGCGAAGCAGGCCGGCGGGAATCTCCAGGCGATACGGCGCCCACGGCCCGGCGGCGCCGATGACCTGCCCGTTCACGGTGAACCGCGCAGCCGCCAGAACGCCGTCGGTGCATAGGAAATACCGCGCCGAAGCGTCAGCGGGCCAGGGGCAATCGAACGAACGCTCCAGCACGCACTGCCCCATCGGCGGGTAGGAGCTTGGCACGTCCACGAAGTCTATGGCCCTGCCGGACACCGAACGCTTCCACTGCCCGTTTAGATCAATCCGTTCGCTATTCATGATCGCTCCTTGTCTTGTGGCACCCCCAAGTCCGCTTGGGGGTGTCTGGCGAAGTCCGGGCGAACCGGAAACCCCCAAGCGGACTTGGGGGTGCCACAAGACCCGCCGCGGCGGGCCACTCTTCAAGATTGGTGCTCCAGATAGAACATTCGGACGGGCGCGCCGCCCATCGCGACGGCGAGCCATGCGGCTTCGTCGAGTTGCTCCCGCGTGAGGCCCATTTCCAGGGCCTTCTTCTTGTGGAACTTCAGGCAAGGCCCGCACCGCGACAGGACCACCAGCGCGAAGGTGATGAGTTCCTTGCTGCGCGCGTCAACGGCGCCGGCGGCGGCAGAGGATTTCATGAACGCGGCAAAGGCGTCCGCAGCGGACAAGGGTGGCATGGCGACGTTGTTTGTCGCCATGCGATCCCGGGAAGACTCGACTGTGTCCGCATGATCGTGCCGTCCCGCGCCTTCACAACACGCGGACGTTGAGGTGGGATTCTCGGTGCCGGGAGGGGGACATGCCCGCGCAGACTTGGGCATGGCACCCCCAGGCGCACCCTCAGATGCACCCACGGATGCACCCTCCTGCGCACTCTCCTGAGCGCCTTCGCAGCAGGGCGAATCCTTCTCAACGTCCTTGTCCGGTTTGTTGGCCACGACAATTCTCCCGTTCGATTTTTCGGTAATCTTTCCAATCACCCAGCCGTCGGCGTCGCGTTGTTCCAACTCCTTGAGCAGCGTGTCCAGGCTGGCGGGCGAAACGCAAATGAGCAAGCCGCCGGAGGTCTGCGAATCAAACCCCAGCACGACCCGGGCCTCGTCCACTTCGGGGTGGCGCACCAGGTCCTCGCCGACGTATTCCATGTTGCGCTCGACCGCTCCGGGGATCACGCCTTCGCGGATCGCCTCCAGCGCGCCGGGGAAGGGCGGCAGGGCGTCGGTCCAAACCTCGGCCGTCACGCCCGAGTGCCGGGCCAGGCTGATCAGGTGCCCGAAGAGCCCGAAGCCCGTCACGTCCGTGCAGGCCGAAACGTCCGCGAGGGCGGCCGCGTCGGCGGCGGGGCGGTTCAAGGCCGCCATCGACTCCACGACGAGCTCGAAGTCGCCGTAGCCCCTGCCGATCTGGCGGGCGAAGCTCAGCACGCCCACGCCCAGCGGTTTGGTCAGCACCATCAGGTCGCCCACGCGGGCCGTGTCGTGCGCGGTCAGGCGGGCGGGCTCGATCGTACCGGTCACGGCGAAGCCCAGCTTGATCTCGTCGTCCTTGACGCTGTGCCCGCCGATCAGCGCGACGCCCGCCTCGGCCAAAACCTCCATCGCGCCGCGAAGCATCTGGTACATGATCTCGCCGCTCATCGTTTCGGACGGAAAGGCCAAAATGCTCAGCGCGGTTTTGGGCACGCCGCCCATGGCGTAAATGTCGCTGAGGCAATTGGCCGCGCAGATCCGCCCGAAGGTGTGCGGGTCGTCGCAGCAGGGGGTCATCACGTCCACGGTCTGCACCAGGTGCGTGCCATCGGCCAGGCGATAGATGCCCGCGTCGTCACCGCAGGCGATTCCGCTGACCACGGCCGGGTCGTTCACGGCCGGCAGCCGCGCCAGCACCGCCTCCAGGTCGCCCGGCGAAATCTTGGACGCGCACCCGGCGTTGCGGACCAGCTCGGTCAGCTTGACCCGCGCGGCATCGACCTTCTGGGGCCGCTCGCCCGCGCAGGGGCAGAGCCCCTCGTCGCGGAACGAGTCGCACGGGCAAGGCTTGCGAGGGTCGCAGATGCAGTGGCCAAGCTGCTGCGAACGCTGCATGACGCGGCGGCGCTTGACGACGTCGATGTTGACCATCAGTTTGCTCCGAAAGCGAACAGGGTAATTGGTAATTCGTAATTCGTAATTGGTGAAGAATCGCGTCCTGTCATTTTATCGATCATCAATTACGCTATTTAGGAACATACCAAAAAAAACACCCTCAAGCGAGTTAGGCCCGCCTGAGGGTGGCGATATAGGAAATAGCTCATTCGATAGTTTACGGTGGCCCCAGGTGGGTGTTAGTGTTTCAGGCGCTTGTAAGCCCTTTGGTCCTCAGTTCTTTCGCGACCGTTACCACAAATCGCTTCCAATCTTCAGGTTGCTCCAAGAAAAAGACGTTCTCCTGCCCGACTGCATCAATTATGCCGGTCTTGTATGGTCCGTAGGTTTCGTCGTCCGTTAAAAAAAGATACCTGAATCCTTGCTTTGGCGACTCGGCCCATTTTCGGTACATTCTATACTTCTGCACATCGGACATGCCGAAGAGCCCACTGGTCTTGATCTCCACAAGAATGTGATTCAACTTAAGGTCAGCTCTTGCCCTTCCGCAGAGCGGAACCTGTTCTTTGGTTTCTGGTACCAGTCCTTCTTCACTCAGTTCCTGCAAAAGGCAATACTGTATCGTCTGCTCGAAAACCCAACCATGAAGCCCGGGTATTTCCGGCTGCCGACCACAGCAGACTTGTATATCTTTGAGCTTTGTTCGCGCATCGTCGAGATTCTTCTCAGATAGATGGCGAATCGTATCAGCGTCATATTTCATCTTAGGATCCTTTGGTTATTCAGCCGCTAATCAAGACGTAATTGGGGATGGGTGAAGAATCGCGTCAATTCCCTCTTCCCAATTACCAATTACAAATTACCAATTACGCTGTTCGCCCGCCATACAAAAAAACCACGCTTTCTCAATCTCCACGCTCCACGATCTTCCCAAGGGCTTCCTTGGCGGCGGCGCCAGGCGTGCGACGGCTGCCGCCGCGGACGGTCCAGCGGATCGTGTCGAAGTAGTCCAGCAGGGGCACGGCGAATTTTCGGCTGACGCCCAGGGCGTCGCGGAACTGGACGGTCTCGAACGCCCCGGCCTTGGCGAACAGGTCCAGCGCGACCCTTTTCGCCTGCTCGACGGCATCGCGGTGCATGTAGAGTCTGTCGTCCAGTTTGACGATGGCGCCCTGGTCGGCCAGCAGGGCCAGCAGCTTGGCCGCGCGGGGTTCGTCCGCTTGCAGGGCGGCGGCCAGGTTGGCGGTGAACGGTGGGGCCAGCGCCGCCGCCTTCATGGCGGCCTCGATCTTCTCGCACAGGGCCACGTCCGCGTTGGACAGGTTGGCCCCGCGCCCCTTGATCCGCAGCACCGAGCCCTGTTTTTGCAGGGCGCCGCCGCGCAAGAGCGCCGAGGCGGCCAGGTCCAGCAGGGCCTTGTCCATTTGCAGGTCCCGCGCGAGCTGGTCGAGTTCCGCGCCCAGGCGCGACGGATTGGCCGCGTGGAACTTTTCAAGCTCCTCGGTCAGCCGCGCGCCCAGCGCGGCCACTTGCTCGACGTGCAGCACCCGCCCGCCGCCCGCGTCGGCGGCCAGGCCGCTCTTGAGCAGGTCGGCCACCACCGCCTGCGCCTCGGCGAGCTTCACGTGCGCCATCGCAGCCAACTCCGCCGGCGCCAGC
>CAZYDC010000308.1:0-6515 GCA_964646065.1 uncultured Planctomycetaceae bacterium
GTCGGCGCAGTGGGCACCCCGCGAGACCCCGGACATGGCGACAAACAACGTCGCCATGCCACCTTAAAACGCAGTTCCCGAATCGCGCGGCTCCTGTTACCATTAGCATCGTGGAAACTGACGCAACGTACATGCAGGCCGCCTTGGCCCAGGCGCGGCAGGCCGAGGCAATGGGCGACGTGCCGATCGGCGCGGTGGTGGTGCGCGGCGGGCAGGTGATCGCCGCCGCCTGCAACCGCCGGATCATCGACCGCGACCCCACCGCGCACGCCGAGTTGCTGGCCATCCGGGCCGCCGCCGCCGCCATCGGCGACTGGCGACTCGACGGCTGCACGCTGGTGGTCACGCTGGAACCCTGCTGCATGTGCGCCGGCGCCATCGTGCTGGCCCGCATCGAGCGGCTGGTCTACGGCGCCGCCGACCCCAAGGCCGGCGCGGTCGACACGCTCTACCAGCTCTGCAACGACTCGCGGCTGAACCACCAGGTCCAGATCACCTCCGGCGTCCAAGGCGTCGAGTGCGGCGGCCTGCTGACCGAGTTCTTCCGAAAACAGCGGGCGCTGGGGAAGAAGTAGGACGCAGAGTTGGTGCCATGCTTCCGTCTTCGGAAGCATGTCTGATGTTTGATGACCGCGCGCACAGGCTTCCGCGGACGGAAGCGTGACACCCGGCTCGAACGGGTCGCCTGTTCTCTTGCGATGAAATGCCGGATAGAATCTGCAACGCAGAGGTCTGGATGGTACAATACGGGCAGTATTCGAGGAAAGGACTAACGTGGGCGAGGCCGCTGCCGACAACCAGGTCATCGTGTTCAAGTGCCCCCTTTGCGGGCAGACGATGAAAGTGTCTCGTGAACTCGCGGGCAAGAAAGGAAAGTGCAACCGGTGCGGCGCAGCGGTAACGGTTCCATTTGACCCCGCGGATTTGAAGTTCGATGGGTTTACGGAATTGGAAAGCTCGGTGCAATTCACCGAATTTCAGGAAACGCCTCCGCCAGCCCAGCCGGCTCCTCTGCCTGTCCAGGAAACGCCTCCGCCGCGCATTGAAACACATGGCACCACCTCGGGACTGGTTTCGCTGACAGCTCCGGTGGCCCAAGCGCCGTTGGAATCCCTGCCGGAAGTCGAGCTGCTGGAAACCTCGCCGCTGGGACCGGAACCCCCGCAAAAAAATCTGGCCAAGGCTCCGGCGACCAATCCACAGCCGACCAATCGACCGCCGTGGAAACCGGTTCGCAAGAGCCGATGGCGCCTCATCGCGACACTGGCGATTCTCTTCATCGGGCCGATTATTTTGGGGTTGGTGTATCGGTTATCGGATTTGCATTCGCTCCGTCAGACCCAGAAGGCCCAGCACGAGTCGGCCGAAATCGACAAGTCGAACCAAACGCCGGCGGCCGGGCCGACAGCGAGCGTGGACACCCCCGCGCCGCCCGACAATTCGGCGGATGTCGCCTCCCCTGAGCCCGCCCCGGCTCGCGAAGTCCCCCCGGCAAAACTGACGCCCCAGCAGGAACTGGCCGTCGCGATGCACCAGGCGAAGGAAACGGCCGAGCACATAAAAAAAGGCGAGGCCTCGATTTTTGACCCGGACCTGGGCGACGAGGTCAACGACGTTCTAAGGCTGCGCGGCGAACTGGGCCTGCCCAACAAGCTGATCTGTAAACCGGGCAGCGGCCCTGACACCACGGGGCCTCTTGGACCCTGGAACAAACTGCAGGCGATCCTTCACCCGGAGAACTATCCCGGCTGCGAGGCGCGGGTGGAAAAACCGTAGGCCGTAGGCCGTGGCCCGTGCGCGGTAACAGCGAAGAAACAGCGAACCGAAGAACATTCGAACAATCGAACAGCAGAATGACGAAGTGCAGAGTCGGAACCCCATTCTCTCTTTCTTTGTTGTTTTCGCGTCCGGGCCGTTCCTTGCTGTTGCTTCTTTTGCGAAATATGTTGCTTCTTTGTTGTTTTCGCGAAATTCGCGAAATTCGTGGCTAATCCGTTGTTTTGTCGGCAAGAAGATGTAATCGCCCTGCTCAGGGTGGCGGGTAGAGTCCACAGCCGGTGATCTTGATGGTACAATGAGATAATGATTACGGAACAAGATATCCGCCGCAGACGCGAGGCGATCCTGGAGGTCGCGCGCCGCCACGGTGCGCATGATGTGCGTATCTTCGGCTCGGTGGCCAGGGGCGAGGCAGCGGAAGGTTCCGACCTCGACCTGATCGTTCGCTTTGAACCCCATCGCTCTCTGCTGGACCATGCGGGCTTGATCGGCGACCTCGAAGACCTCCTGGGCGTGAAGGTCGACGTGATCGACGCCGACGGCATGCGTCCCCGTTTCCGGACTGTGGTCGAGAAAGAGGCCGTGCCTCTATGAGAACTCCGCGCCGGGCGCGATGCTTCGGTCCGCGGAAGCATGTCTTGGCCGTTTGAAGGTCGCGCGCACATGCTTCCGCGGACGGAAGCATGGCACCCTTTGACTCAGGCATTCCTCCCTTGACAGAACTGACGAAAAGATGTAAAATGATGTCGTTGTTTGACTTCTGGGCTCAAGATGGAGTGGAGTGGGACCAGAGGCGTTAGATGTGCAATTGGTGTAAGAGGAGCGGCCAGACGCAAAGGGACTGCTTGCGTCCTTTCACGAATGGAGGAAGAGCGATGAACCGAACAAGCCTGAGGGCGGTTGCGATTTGCCTATCATGCGCTGGAGCGTGGCTGTGCTTCGGGCCGTTATCGGCGCCTTTGATCGCCGAGGCGATTATCGCACCGGCCTCGACCGCCGGCTCGCCAGGCCAGATGGACCCGCTGCTCTACACCTCCAAGAATTGGGGCGGCTACGCGGCCGAAACCAACTTCAGCAGCCCGCAGAGCGGCACCGTCACTTCCGTCAGCGGGTCGTGGATTGTCCCGGCGGTCACGCCCTCGGCGAATTCCAGCCTGGCGCCGCTGTCGGACTGCGCGGTGTGGGTGGGCATCGACGGGTTGGACAACAGCACGGTGGAGCAAGTGGGCACGGAGTCCTACATCTATAACGGCGTGATAACCTATGACGCATGGTATCAGATGTATCCCGATTCGTCGCTCATCACATTCACCGTTTCGCCCGGAGACTCGATCACCGCCAACGTGACGTTCGGCCTTCCGCATCACTTGAATCAGTTTCAGTTGTCGCTCACCGACAACACCAGCGGCAGGTATTTTACGGTTTATGAGCCGTCCACGGCGTTGAGGACGTCGGCGGAATGGATTGTGGAAGCCCCGACGGCTTCCGACGGAATCGCCCCCTTGCCGACATTCGGCAGCGTGTCGTTTACGAATGCCCAGGCCACGATCGGTTCGACAACCGGGGCCATTGACGACCCCTCCTGGCAGGTGGAGCAAATCACTATGAGCAACCCGGCCTGGGACGACACCATGAACCCCTCGGACCTGAGCGATTCCGGTTCCGGCGACTCGGCCACGTCAAGTTTCACCGTGTTTCAAACCCCCGAGCCCGCCTCTCTGTCGCTGCTGATCCTGGGTGGAATGTTCCTGCTTCGCAGGAAAGCAAGTAGGCCGTGGGCCGTGGGCCGTAGGTGGTAACAACCAAGAGACAGCAAAGAGCCCGCACGGGTCGTTCGATCCATGCGGGCTCTTTGCTTTTGTTGCTTCTTCGCTGTTACCGCCCACCGCCAACAGCCCACGGCCTACGGTTTTTTGTGGCAATTGCCCGGCGGGTGTGGAACTATAGTTGCCGGAGCGAAGGTTCAACCCCAGAGCGCAACCTTGAGCCCTTTCTTTTGGGTCGCGGCGAGAGCGACGGCCTTGACTGACAGGCTTTTTCGGGCTGGTGGCCAACCCGCTGCGCGAATTTCGACGGTCTGCCGTGGTCGAGGCGGCCGACGACGGCCAGGGAGAGCGTCGTGCGAAAGAGAATCAGCAAGTCCAGAACCGGGCGCCGGAAGACGGCCGAAACCTCCGCATCTCTGTCGGAGGACCTTCGGGTCGTGCTAACGGGGGCGGTCCTGGTGTTGGCGGCGGCGGCCGCCTACCACAACACCCTGGACGGCCCGTTCATCTTCGACGACGACGTTTGCATCCCCTGCAACGCGTCCATCCAACACCTTGGCGCGATCGAGACGGTCCTTTCGACACCCGGGGGGGGCGGAATCACGGTCAGCGGCAGGCCGATGCTGAACTTGTCCCTGGCGATCAACTATGCCCTGGGCGATACGCGGGTGCGAGGCTATCACCTGGCGAATCTGGCCATCCACATCCTGGCGGGGCTGGTGTTGTTTGGCATCGTGCGTAGAACGCTCCTGCTGCCGTCGATGCGGGGCGCCATGCTTCCGTCCGCGGAGGCATGTCGCGCGACCGTCGAACGACCAGGACATGCTTCCGCGGACGGAAGCATGGCGCCCGGGTTTGGCCCGGCCGCCCCGTATTTGGCCGGGGCGGTCGCACTGCTCTGGATGCTCCACCCCTTGCAGACCGAGTCGGTGACGTACATCATTCAGCGGGCCGAATCGCTCATGGGGCTGTTCTACCTGCTGACCCTTTATTGCGTGATCCGGTCCTCGCAGTCGCGTCCGGTTGGATGGTCGCTGGCGGCGGTGGCGGCCTGCGCGATGGGGATGGCCACCAAGGAAGTAATGGTGACCGCTCCGTTGATCGTGCTGCTGTACGACCGAACCTTCCTGAGGGGGTCATTCCTCGGGGCCCTGCGGAAACGATGGGGCCTGTACTGCGGCTTGTCGGCCTGTTGGGGGCTGCTGGCGTTCCTGGTGGTCTGGGGGCCAGGCCGCGGAAGCACCGCCGGTTTCCAGGCGGAAGGCGGCCTGGATTGGCCGTCCTACGGTCTAACCCAGCTCAGCGTCATTCCGCACTATCTGCGCCTGACTTTCTGGCCTGACGCACTGTGTTTGGATTATGGCCTTTGGGTCAAGACAGCGCCGTGGGAGGTTCTACCCGGGGCGATTTTGGTGGCGGCCTTGGCGGTGGCGACGATCTGGGGACTGTGCCGGGGAAGGAAATGGGGGTTCCTGGGGGCATGGTTCCTTGGAATCCTGGCGCCGACATCCAGCATCGTTCCGATCCGCGACACCCTGTTCGAGCATCGAATGTACTTGTCCCTGGCGGCGGTTGCCTCGCTGGCGGTCCTGGGTGTTTTCCTGTTGCGGCGCAGGCTGTTGTCGGGGCCATGGGCGGCGGCGCCGTGGTTCGCGCTGGTCCTTGTCGCCAGCGCTCTGGGATATCGGACCGTCCTGCGAAACATGGATTACCATTCAACCCTCGCCATTTGGAAAGACACGACAGACCAATGCCCCTCCAACGCTCGCGCCCGCTGCAATCTCGGTTTCGCCTACGAGAATCAGGCAGAGCACGATCTGGCGGCCTCCGAATATCGTCGGGCGATTCGCCTGGACCCTTGCTATGCTGAAGCCTATTACGATCTTGGCGTCACCTTGATGGCCATCAGAGATTACGATTCGGCCATCGAGCAATTCCGCCTGGCGATTCGCCACAATCCGAAATTCGCCGAAGCCTACTATAACCTTGGCTTTGCGCTAAGTACCCAGGGCAAATATGAGGAGGGAATCGAGCAACTCGAATCCGCCATCCGCGACAAACCGCAGCTTCTGGAAACCTACAACGTTCTAGGAGCGATCCTGCTGAAGCAAGGGAAAGTCGAACCGGCCGTCGAAACATTCCGCCAGGCGATTCGCATGAACCCCCAGTACGCCGATGGGCACAACGGACTGGGCGTCGCGCTGGAATCTCAAGGAAAACTTGACGAGGCGATCGAGCATTTCCGCCTGGCGATCCAGGCCAATCCGCGGTTCCTGATGGGTTACAGGAATCTCGCGAGGGTGCTGGGCAAGGCCGGCCAAAACCAGGAGGCCCATGAAGTGCAGAGACAAGCGGCGGAACTGGAAATGACCCCGCCCTCGCCGTGACCGGGCGGGTGCCTTGCGCCCCATTCCCAACCACTATAGCGCAACTTCGTAGCATGGCCACCTTGGCCATGAGTCCCACAGGCGTCTGGCACGTGGATTTCGCCGAACTCTAGGGGTTTTCAGGGGCAAGAGGCCCCTGCTGCGGTAGAAGGTCGAAGTTGCTTTTGTAGTGCTACGCCGTTACGCCCCACTCCCCACGCTCCACGCTCTACGGTTTTTTGTGGCAATTGCCCGTCGGGTGTGGAACTATGATTGTCGGAACGAATGTTCAACCAGAGAGTGCAACCTTGAGTCCTTTCTTTTGGGTCGTGGCGGGCGCGACGGCCTTGACGTGCTTTTTCGGGCTGGTGGCCAATTCGCTGCGCGGATTTCGGCGGTCGGCCGTGGTCGAGGCTGCCAGCGGTGACGGCCGGCGGCGGCGGTTGGAGAACGTCGAGCGGGATTTGCTGCCGCTCCAGCTCACGGCGTCGCTTTGCCGCGCGGTCATACACCTGGTGCTGGTGGCGGCGCTGGCGTACCTGTACGGCGGAGCGGACCACCTGTGGACCTGGGGCGGGACCATCGGCGCCGTCGCGACGGCGGC
>CAZYDC010000309.1:0-6512 GCA_964646065.1 uncultured Planctomycetaceae bacterium
ACGGAAGCCGTCGGCCTACACATCGGCGCGCCTCTGCTCTACTCGACCCGAATTAACCCCGGCCAAACGGCGTGCCAAAGTGGGTTGCCCATCTTGCCAAATCCGCGCGAAAATAATTCTGAACTATTTTCGACCCCACTGGGAAAATCCGGTTGTGGCCAGCCAAGGACTTATGGAAACGCCTCCGGAAAAATTCCGGAATTTTCGTCAAAAAAAGTGAAAAATCACCCTTCTATGGGGGGACATGTTTTTTGCATGTCCCCCGCGGGCTCGATTAGGAGTCTGCCGTTGCTTTTTTGACAAATGAAGAGGAGAAGGTCAACCGCTGGGCGGCCTCAGGCTGGAGGATGCTCAGGGCGGGGGTAATATACCGCAATTTCAGAAAAGAACGCGTCAACGGGAGTTCGGATTTATAACAGACTGCAAATACAACGGTTATGGATTTTGGAGCCCCGTAAAATCGGGCAATACCTGTTCCAGTCGGGCAGATCGGGTTCCCGGTTGGGCAGACCAAGTTCCCGGTCGGGCAGGGCAGGTTTCCGGTCGGGCAGAGGCGGTTTCAAATCGGGCAGCCTGCTGTAGTGTCACATCCGGACGTAGCTTAACCGGGCGTTGAAAATCACAAGCACCCAGCAGCAAACGCGAAACAACGAAACAACGGCAAGAGTCGAACGCCGTTGGATGCGTTTGGCGTTTTCCGTAATGTCGTTTGTCGTTTGTTTGTGATTTGGTGCTTGCGATTTGGTGCTTTAGCCAGACCCGTGAACTCGGGTAATTATGAGACAAACTACTAACGGCTGCCAGAAGGGCGGTTGCTTCAGACGTTGATGCGGCCGCGAACGTTGTCCAGGATGTTCATGTAGTTGATGTACGCGTCGTAGGGCGAGTCGTATGGGTTGAAGTACTTGTGAACGTCGCCGTCGGCGAACCACTTGGTACACATGTAGTAGAAGTGGTCGCTGGTCTGGAGCTTCCGCCAGTCGCCGATGACGCCGATGTCGCCGCAGTCGAGGACTTCCTCGGCCAGGGCGTACACGTCGTGCAGGGCGTTGGCCTGCATGCCGTTTCCCAGCCAGGCGGAGATGTCTCGTTCGGTGTCGGCCCAGGAGATCATGTGGGGCACGTCCACTTCGCCGACGGCGTGGTAGCGGTCGACGGCCTGCGAGACGGTGAGGAAATCGTTCTTGCCCGTGGCGAGCACCTTGTCGGGCAGGGCGCGGAGGAACTCGAAGATGCCGGTGTCGGCCCACTGGTGCTCGCCGAAGGTCTCGTAGTCCATGAACAGGTTGCAGACGTATCCGTTGCCGTTGATCTGATCGACCCATCCGGCGAACTTATCGGCGGTCAGCGGCCACTCGTTCCATCCGCGATTGCCGAAGCGGAAGGCCATGTCGTCGCTGAGGCGGTAGTTTTTCATCATCAGCCGCAGCCGCGAGCAGTTGGGCGGATTGTAAATGAAGTTCGGGCTTCGGTAGCCCAGCACGTGGTCGGCGCCCTCGGTGAGGATGGCGTCGAAGCCCATGTCCTCGACCACCTTGGCGACGTCGTTGTTGTACGTCAGCTCGGTGTTGCGGAACACCCGCGGCGTCTGGCCGAAAAGATCCTTGATCAAATTGCGATGGATCATCGTCTGGTTGATGAATTCCTGGCGGTTGTAGAGGAAGGCCAGGCTGTGGTAGTAGGTCTCGGCGATGAACTCGACGCATCCGGTGTCGGCCAGGGCCTTGAAGGAGTCCATGACCTCGGGCGCCCAGAGTTTGAGTTGTTCGATGATCGTTCCGGTCAGCGAATAGCTGATGCGGAAATGGCCCTTGTGCCTCCGTACCAGGTCCAGCAGGAGCAGGTTGGCGGGAAGGTAGCACTTCGAGACGACCTTGCGGCAGATCTGCTCGTTTCGCCACTGGTCGAAATAGTTCTTATCGCTCTCAAAGATGCTGTAGCGGCGAAGGCGAAAAGGCTGATGGACCTGAAAGTAAAATACGACGGATGCCATAACTCACTTAGAACCGATTTTAGAAATCGTAGCACGGGCGTCTCGCCCGTGAGTCGCATGGCCATCCTGGCCATGCTTCTCGGCAATGCCACGGGCGGGACGCCCGTGATACTCATGGGCAAGATGCCCATGCTACATTCTGGATTACTTAGAACCGATTTTGAATGCAAAGGTCAAGGCAAAAATTCAAAGTCGCGAAATCGCCGATCAAGCCGGCGCGCTGGGGGCCAGGCGTTCGTAGATCGTCTTGAGCTGCTGGGCGCTGTCTTTCCAGGAGAGTTTCCGCAACTCGATCTGCCCGTGCTGGCGGAGCGTTCGCTGAAGCGGCGGGTGCCGGAGGATGGCCAGGATCTTGTTGGCCATTTCGTCGGTGTCCCAGAAGTCCACCTTCAGCGCGTGGGTGAGGATCTCGCTGACGCCCGACTGCTTGGAGATAATCACCGGCACGTTGTGCGACAGGGCCTCCAGCGGCGCGATGCCGAACGGTTCGCTGACCGACGGCATGACGTACAGGTCGGCCATGTTGAAGATGCGGTCCACGTCCTTGCCGCGAAGGAAGCCGGTGAACGTGACGTACCGCCCGATCCCCAGGGCCGCGACCTCCTCGATGCACTGGCGGACCATGTCGCCGCTGCCGGCGATCACGAAGCGGACGTTGGTGTATTTCTGGACGACCTTCTTGGCCGCCCGCAGGAAATACTCCGGACCCTTCTGCATGGTCACGCGGCCGAGGAACAGGACGATTTTTTCGGTTCCCTTGATGGGCTTCATTTCCCAGTCGCCCAGGGCGGGCATTTCGACGGCGTTGTAGACGACGTCGATTTTTTCGGGAGGCACGGCGTAGCGGGTGACGGCGATGTTCCGGGTCAGGTGGCTGACGCAGACGACGGCGTCGGCCATGTGCATCCCGGCTCGCTCGGTGTCGTAAACCCGCTGGTTGACGTGCTCGCCGCTGCGGTCGAACTCGGTGCTGTGAACGTGGACGACCAGGGGCTTGCCGGTGACGGAGGCGACGGCGATTCCGGCGGGGTAGGTCATCCAGTCATGGGCGTGAATGACGTCGAAGGTTTCCTGGCGGGCCAGGGCGACGGCCAGGGCGACGTATTGCTGGACCTGGGCCATCAGGTCGCCGGTGTACTGCCCGGCGGCGTTGAGCATGGGCAGGCGGGCCTGGGCGGCCGAGGACTGGGACAACATGCCCAACTGCTGCAGCGCGGCCGCGGCGGATGGCGACTTGATCTGGAGAAGCTGTTGTTCGAGCATCTCCTGGATGGCCTTTTCGTGGCTGGCGGGCGAACCGTACGGCAGCAGCACGGCGGGAATCTGGTGAAGCGACACATGCTTGAACACGTGCGTGACGTGCTCCTGAACCATCGTCGCCCCGGGCGCAACATGGCTGGGTGTGCGAAGCGATACGTGGCTGGCGCCGCTGACGGGAACGCTGTTGGGCAGGACGAATGTCACGTCCACGCCGATCTCATCCAAGCCCTTGGTCATGCCGAAGCAGGCTGTGCCCAAGCCTCCGCTGATGTGGGGCGGAAACTCCCAGCCTAACATGAAAACCTTCATAATCATTTTCCCAGTCCAGCGCCCGAAGGACGCTCAATTATATGCAGCCATGTCCGCTTTTGCAGGCCACGCTCAAGCGAGAATGCAAAATTCTTAACGAACTGTACACGTCCGGCGATCCTTTCTGCAACAGTTTAGGCGTCTTCGCGATAGTTTCCGTGAGTTTTCGGTTCAGGGAAAAATAATCGTTGTCTGTCCCGACACGCGAGGTCAGGAATTCTTGATTTTGACTAAGGCCTTGAGTCCCTTTCGGGCGCGGGTGTAATCGTAAGCGGCCTGGATTTTCTCCATCGGGAAGGGGTGCTTCAGGTCGAGGAAGGGTTCGGCCTGGAGCTTGCCCGCCTGCATGAAGGCGACGACCTGCTCGTGGACTTCGGACTCCTCGTAGTTCGAAAAGGTGTATTTGAAGGGCTTGAAGATCTTGCTCAAGTCCAGGGTGAGCGTGGAGTAATCCTGGAGGCCGTAAAGGGCCGCGGTGCCGTTGGGCTTGATGGCGGCGACGGCGAGGTCCATCAGGCCTTTCTTGCCGAAGACGTCGATGGCGGCATCGAACCCGCCCTGGTGGGCGCCGGCGATGGCGGCGGGCAGGTCGGCTTGGTGATAATCGATGTACGCATCGACGCCAAGTGCCTGGCCGATCTTGGCGCGGCTGGGGCTGCCGATCATGACGATCCGCGAGGCGCCAAGATTCTTGGCGTGCTGGACGAAGGAAAACGCGTTGGCGCCCGAGCCGATGATCAGAATGCTCTGCCCCGCGGCGAAACCCATGCGGGTGAGGTGGCTGAGCGTTTCGCGCCAGGTGATGACCATCGTGGCGGCGGCGGGGTCGGTGCCCTGGGGCAGAAGCTGGTTGACCAGGCTGCCCTGCCATTTGTCCGGCGCCAGGCCGTCGGCCTTCATGGCGGCGACGTCGCCGGCGATGCCGAACTCGGCCCAGCCGCCCCAGAGCACGCCGATCTTTCCGCCGGGCGGCGGGGGAGTGCAGACGCGTGTTACCAGGTCGCCGACCTTGAGGCTGCGCACCTTGGGGCCGACCTCGACCACGCGGCCGATGCTCTCGTGACCGAGGATCGCCGGGTACTTCTGCGGCCAGGGGAACGTGTTGTCGATCAGGTGCAGGTCGGTGCCGCTGCACGTGGCGCCGTAGAGCAGTTCGCAGAGCACCTGGTATTCGCCGGGGCGCGGCACGGGCAGGTCGGCAATGTTCAGTACGCCGGGTTTTTCGAGGATGACGGCCTTCACTTGGCGCCTCCGATCTTGGCGGCGTAGTGCTCGAATCGCAGGCCCGGTTCCTCGAAGGGCCGGAAGGGCACCATCGCGGCGATCTCGTCGGCCCGTTTCTTGATGTCCGAGGGCAGGGGGCCTCGCTCGACCGAGGCGAAGTTTTGCTCGACCTGCTGGCGGTTGGCCGCGCCCATCAGCACGGTCGAAATGTCCGGATTGGATACGACCCAGCGGATGGAAAGCTCCGGCAGGGGCATGTTGATCTCGCGGCAGAAGCTGTAAAGGGCCTTGAGCTGGTCGCGCCGGGGCTTGGAAAGCCAGGGCACGGAATCGAGCACTGCGTCCGGCCAGCACTGCGTCAGCGAGCCCTGCTGGAGCGGCGAGCCGATGACGATGCCGACGTTGGCCTTCTTGGCGGCCGGCAGAATTTCGTGCTCGGCCTCGCGCCACAGCAGCGAGTAGTTGAACGCGGTCAGCACCACGTCGAACTTTCCGGTGCTGACCAGGCGGGCCATGGCGTACGCGGTCGTGCCGCCGATGCCGGTGTAGCGGATCACGCCGCTTTTCTTGAGTTCGTCCAGCACGTCCAGCACGGGACCGTAGACGTTCTCGGGGTCGCTCCACCAATCGTACTGTTGCGGCCGCTCGGGCTCATGCACGTAGAGGATGTCGAAGTGATCGACGCTGAGATCCTTCATGCTGATCTCGACGCTCTTGCGGAGGCAGTCCTTGTCGCGCGGGTTGAACGGCTCGGGCCTGCCGCCCAGCTTGGTGGAAAGATAGAACGGTTTCTTCGCGCCCAGGTCCAGGCTCTTGAAGGCCTGGCCCAGGACCACCTCGCTGTCGGCGTAGGTGGGCGCGGTGTCGATGTAGTTGACGCCCAGCTCCAGCGCGCGGGCGACGGCCCCGTTGGACGCCTCCTGCTGCCCGCCGAGCTTGGACACGAAAAGTCCGCCCAGCGAAAGTTCCGTCACTTGCAGTCCCGTGCGGCCTAGCGTTCGTTTCTTCACGATGAGCCTTTCATGGATAGTAATAAAATTGGACCGACATCATTCTGTCGTTCGGGCGGCGAAAGTCAATGGCCTCACTTCCAGGTGGACTTCAACTCCCAGACGTGCATCGAGACGATCCTCGCCTCGCCGCCCTTGGCGTAAATCTCCAGGCTGCGGTCGTTGGGCTCGGGCAGGAAGCACGAGGCCATCGTCACCAGGCCGCCGTCGGCGAAGATTTCGACGGTCGTCCGGTCCAGCAGGATACGCAGGTCGAGCAGGCCGCCCTTGGCTTCCAGCGGGGCGCTCCTGGCCAGGCAGCGCAGGCGATGGTCGGCGGTCGAGTAGCGGATCGACTCGTCGCGCAGCCGCAGGCCGACCTTGGCGGCCGAGCCGACCTCGATGGTGGCCTGGATTTCCAGCAGTTCGTCCTCGATGCCGGCCAGCGGGTTCTCGCCGGGCCTGAGCGCGAGGTTTTCAAATTTCCACTCGCGGCCGCGAATGGTTTCGATCTCGCGCACAGGGCGGCGCACCATGCGGATGCCGGCCTGTGTGGTCACGAGCGTCAGTTCGCGCGGGAAGCTCATCTGGTTGGTGAACAGCATGCCGGGCAAGTTGCCGCTGTTCATCCAGGCGATCTGGATTCGCCTGCCGTCGGAGGCCGGAACATCGCTGAAGGTTTGGCCGGCGTAGTAATGCGAGCCGTTGTCGCAGGTGAGCTTCTCGGACTCCGGCGT
>CAZYDC010000310.1:0-6479 GCA_964646065.1 uncultured Planctomycetaceae bacterium
AAGAACTTCTCAGCAACAACATCGCCGCCTAGTTCACGGCGTTGCATGGCACCCGGAAACTCGCCAGTCCCATATTAAGTTGTCAAATAGCATTCACCCACGAGCTTCTATCAAGCCCGCGTGTGGTCCATTACAAAGACCACGATGTGTATTATACCATAGATGTGACAGAGGTTCGTGAAAAAACACACTTTAGAAATATTGCAATCTGTAACCTCATGGCCTGCCGTGTCTAGCCGTGACAAATATTTTTAATTTTTTCAGATCGATTTTTCAGAATCACTCGCGGAACGACCGTTCGCGTTTGTAGTGACGCCGTAAGGCGTTTCTTATTATGCCCTTACGGGCACACTACGAACGGTTGCATGCGAAAGGGCGAAACGGCAAAGACGGTTTTTCGCCGTTCTTCGCTGTTTCGCCCTTCGCTCCTCGCCTTTCGATTTTTCAGCCTGTCAGGTCCCACACGAACGGCGGCATGTCGGCTTGGCGGGCCAGGTTGGCCAGCTTCGCCGCGTCGCCGTCGAAGTTGGGGTACAGGTCGATGTCGAAGTAGTGCTGGCCCTGGTCGGTCAGCGGCTGGTCCGGCCGCGGGGTCGGATTCGGGTCGTGGTGGCAGATGTACGGGCTGCGGACCAGCGTCAGGCTGGTCCCCTTACGGTCCGTGCTGAGCGAGAAGATGTCCGGGCAGACGACGCCCAGGCGAGAACAGGCCGACGTACCGTCGGCCGCCAAAACGGACTTTGTCTCCAGGATCAGTCCGCCGTTGAGCGGCCGCTCGACGCTGTCGGGCTTGCGGTCCAGCGGTCCGCCGGAGACCAGGCACACGTGTTTTGTAACCTGCGCGGGGGCGGCCAGGCGGAGTTGCAGCAACTGCTGCACTTGCGACCAGACAAGGGCCAGGCGCAGCCGCACCAGCGGCAGGCCCTGGACCTGCTGAATCTGCGCCCAGATTCGCGAGTTGCCGAACGTGCCCAGGCCCAGCAGCGACGCGCGGATCGGGCCCAGTTCCTTGGGCTTCCAGCCCGCGGCGAAGTTGAACCGCCCGATCTTTTTGCCGCTGAAGCGGTCCACGCTGTGCGACCAGGTGTCGGTGGTGTCGCGGCGGACCTCGAAGCCCACTTCCCAATCGCCCACCTTGAGGGCCTTGGGGGCGGCTTCCACGTTTACCAGTCCGTTGGCGAGCTTGTTCGCCTCGACGGTGAACGTGCCCTGCGCCTGGGTTGGCGCGGTCACGTTGGGAACCAGGATCGACACGTCATCCTTCTTGGGCGCGCCCACGTGCAGCACGCGGTATTCGTCGGGGGGGACCTTAACGGCAAAGAGCGAACCGGTCGTCAGCAGCGAGCGGTGATCGACGGCTTGGAAGGGCACCGGCTTGTCCTGCTCGTCGAGCAGTTGGGCGTCGGCGGGTAGCGGCACGTGCGAGATCAGGCCGTCGAACGTCACGTCGGAGGGGTTGAAGACGACGATCTTGTGGACGCCCGGTTCGGCCAGGCAGCGGTCGCCGCGGCGGGTGGTGAGGGTCACGATGTCCTCGCCGGCGGCGCAGGCGGCTTCAAGCTGGCCGGCGGCGCGTCGGCTGGCGACGTCGATGCTCGTGCCGCAGAACACGTCGTGGAACTGGTTGAAAAGCACCTTTTCCCACTGGCAGTTGAGGTGTTTGGCGGCGTCGGCGGGCGCGTGCTGGGGGAACTTGGCGATGGTTCGCTCGGCCTGGAGGAGCTTGTACTCGGCCCGGCGCATCGGGCTCTTGATCCGCCGCTCGACCGCGTAGCAGCCGACCGCGTGAATCTGCAATTCGTCCTGCACGACGGGCAGGAGCTTGGTCTGTCCGGCGATGGCGTCGAAAAACGCCTGGGGATGGCTGAACACCAGCTTGACGCCTTCAAACGCGTCCTGGTTGGCGAGGATTTTTTCGATCATAGCCTTGGTGGGTCCGCCGCCGTGGTCGCCCACGCCGTAGAAGCACATCGTGTGCTCGATGCCCTTGGGCAGGCCGCCCTTGGCGCAATTGATCGCGCCCGCCAGGTCCGCCAGGCCGTCGCAATAGGCCATCGGAATGTGAAACGCCGTCACCTCGGCCCCGTCCGGGCTGCGCCAGACGAACAAGTCGCCGGGCATTTTCTTCTCGTGGTGGCCGGGGCGCATGAACACGTAATGCTCCAGGCCCGACTCGCGCAGGAACCGCGGCAGGTACGCCACGTGGCCGAACGAGTCCACGTTATAGCCCACCTTGCTGGTCAGGCCGAACTTCTCGCGATAGTACCCGTTGCCGTGCTCGAACTGCTTGGCGAACGACTCCGCCGTCTGCAAATTGCAGTCCGGTTGCACGACCATGCCGCCGACGGGCGCCCAGCGGCCCGAGGCCACGTGCTTGCGGACCCGCTCGAACAGGGCCGGGTCGCACTGTTCCACCTGCCGATAGAACCAACTTCCGGCGCAGGTGAACACGAACTGGGGGTATTCGTCCAAACGGTCGCACGCGCTCCGCGCGGTGGCCAGGACGGTGTCGATGCCTTCGGCGTATTCCCACAGCCAAATGGGGTCCAAGTGGGCGTTGCCGATCATGTGTACGGTCGTTGTCATTTCTTAACTCCTTAAAAAGGGACTAAGCATTAGGCACTCGACGCCAGGGAAAAGCAAGAACCTGCTCCGGTCTTTAGCCTAATGCCTATTGCCTGATGCCTAATGCCTATTTGTAAATTCCTTCTTCCTTGCGCACCTTGAGCATCAGCTCGTACCGCTCCAGCGGCATTCCGGTGTAGATGCAGTTGCTGCTGCCGTAGATGTATCCGCCGCCGGGCATGCCGCTTTTCAGCGCGTAGCGGCAGGCGTCGATGACTTCCTGGTCGGTGCCGTTTTGCAGCAGGGCGCAGCTCACGTTGCCGATCAGGCAGACCTGCTTGCCGACGCGGCGCTTGACCTCGGCGATGTCCACGCTGCCCTGCGGGTCCAGGCTGTGCAGCGCGTGCGGGCGGCAGGAAACCAGTGCGTCCAGGATCGGCATGATGTTGCCGTCGGTGTGCTTGATCGTGTAGAAGCCCAGCTCGCGAAGCCCCGCGATCGTGCGGGCCAGGTACGGCGTGATGAACTCGTCGAACATCGCGGGCGAGACGAACGGGCCGCTGTTGAAGCAATAATCGCTGCACATGCCCATGCCGTCGCACAGGCCCTTGCGCTTGGACCAGCGATCCGCCCAGACCAGCGCGTCATCGACAGCCTTGGCGCAGTCGGCCTTCATCTTGTCGGGCTGGTCGGCGATTTTTTCGACGAACTCCATCATCCCATCGCCGTTGGGGATGTACAGCGTCGGGTCGCAATAGAGCATCAGGAAGTAATCCATGCCGGAAATCTCGCGGATGATCTCCAGCGTGATCGCGATGTCCTCCTCCTTGAATCCGTGCGGGGCGTGGAAGAAGATCGCGTTCTGCTCGTACTTGCGGGCGGTCGTCACGTAGGTGTCGGCCACATCGCGGCGATGGAGCCGCCGCTCGTTCTCGCTCATCTGGTCCCACTGGCCGAAGTGGCGGGCCGTCGGCTGAATCTTGCCGAACGCCTCCATGTGCAGGAAGAACACCAGTTCCATGTGCGGCACCAGCCCGGTGGGCTGCTTGCCCTCCAAGGCCAGGATCATCGATTCGCGGGGAGTCATATGTCTTTTTCTTTCAGATGTTCTTGCATTCCAAAACTATTGCGATTCGTTGTTCTTCGGCGGCTCGCCGCCTCGGGTCGAGCGGGCATCGCATGGCGACAAACAACGTCGCCATGCCACCCTTGTCGATTCGCGGGGAGTCATGTTCTGTTCTCTTTCAGTGCATTCACTTGGGCAGTTGGTCGATCGGGTCCAGCCAGGATTGGAAGACCGCTCGGATGTTCTCGATGGGGTTGTGCGCGCCCCACTCGCACTGGGCGATCAGTCCGCCGCGGCCGTCGTCGAAGGCCCGGCGCACGCGGCCGACCGCGCGGCGAACGTCCTCGACCGTTCCAAACGGCAGGATGTTCTGGCGGTCGATCTCGCCCCAGATCGTGATCTGGCCTTTGTACCGCCGGGCGAGTTCCTCGATGTCCATGCAGAAGAGCTGGCTGTTGACGGCCGTCACGCCCAGCTCGATCAGGTCGGGGTAAATGCTCGCGATGTGGCCGTCACTGTGGAAGAAAATCTTCTTGCCGGACTTCTTGATGAGGTCGCAATAATCCTTGTAGAGCGGCTTGTAGTATTCGCGCCACATCTCGGGGGAAATCAAGAGGGCCTTCTGCGAGCCCCAGTCGTCCATGAAGCTGACACCGTCGGCATTGGTCTTGACGACGCCCTGGAGTTCCTTCATGAAGAACTCGTGGACCATCGCAACCAGCCGGCGGAACTCGGCACTGTCGTAGCCCATGTCGAGGTAAAGGTTCTCGCTGCCGCGAAGGAATTGCAGGCGCTCGAACGGCCGGACCGACGTGCCGCAACTCATGAACTTGGGGTTCTCGCTCTTGATGTTGGCCTCCTGGGCGCGGTTGAAGGAGTCGAAGTCGGCACGATCCAGGATTTCCCACGGCGGTTGGTAGGTCGCCAGGGCGGACCAATCCCCGATGGGCGGGTGTTTGACCTCGCCGGCCATGCCGTCCTCGCCGAGCTGCCAGAGGCAGCCCCACTCGTCGACGTAGTCGGTGCCGCCCTTGCCGCTTCCGCCCCGGGCGCGGTCGCGCTTGCCCATGTAACCGGCGCCGGTGAAGTCGTCGGGGAACTCCCGTTGGATCGCCTGCATCTCCTCCTTGGCGTACATCCACACCCAGCCCAGCGCCCAAAGGTTGAATGGGGCGCGGTCGGGTTTCTTGAATTCCACTGTCGCAAAGACTCGTTCACGTGAGTTCATATCTTGTTTCCTGAAAAATGCCTTGGCCCGTTCAGGCCGGTAATTCGTTGATGGGTTTCGCCCACGCGTCGTACACGGCGCGGATATTTTCGGCTGGGTTGTTCTTGCCCCACTCGCAATGCGCGATCACTCCGCCTCGGCCGTCGTCAAATGCGCGCCTGACCCGCCCGACCGCGCGGTACACGTCCTGGACCGAGCCGAAGGGCAAAACGTGCTGGCGGTCGATCTCGCCCCAGAACGTGATCTTGCCCTTGTACCGCCGGCCCAGCTCCTCGATGTCCATGCAGAACAGTTGGCAGTTGACGGCGTCGATGCCGATCTCGATCAAGTCCGGGAAGATGCTGGAAATCTCGCCGTCGCTGTGGAAGAAGACCTTTTTCCCCGCGCCGCGGATGAGGTCGCAATAATCCTTGTAGAGCGGCTTGAAATATTCCCGCCACATGTCCGGGGAGATCAAGAGGCCCCTCTGCGAGCCCCAGTCGTCGCCGAAACCCACGCAGTCGCAATCGGTCTTGACGACGCCCGAAAGCTCCTTCATGTAAAACTCGTGGACCATGGCGACCAGCTTGCGGAACTCGCCGCTGCCGTAGCCGATGTCCATGTAGAGGTTCTCGTTGCCCCGAAGGAACTGGAGCCGCTCGAAGGGGCGCACGCTCGAGCCGCCCATCAGGAACTTGGGATTGCCGCTCTTGAGATTGGCGTCTTGCGCACGATTGATATTGTCGAAATCGGCCCGCTCGATGACCTCCCAGGGCGGTTGGTACGTCGCCAGGTCGGACCAGTCCGCCAGGGGCGAGCCCTTGACCTCGCCGGCGACGCCGTCCTCGGCCGCCTCCCACACGCAGCCCCATTCGTCGACGTAAGTCCCCTTGCGGCCGGCGCCGCCGCTGGCGCGGTCTCCCTTACCCAGGCCGCCGGCGCCAAAAACATCGAATGTAAAATCCTTCACGAGGGCGTCGAATTCGGCGGCGGCCCCCATGCCGACCCAAGGCAGCGTCCAGATGTCGCGCGGGACGCGATCGGGACTCGTGAACTCCAATGCCGCATAGACTCGTTCGCGTGAATTCACTATCTACTCCTTGACCGACACTATAACGAAACGTTTGCGTCTACTGTAGCCGTTTTTCGTCGGGTGATATCCCACGACGCCGACAGGCAAGCCGACATTGACATCCAGCTTGCTTGTCGGCGTCGTTGGTTACCGCTAGACGTTCCATCGCTCATTTGCTCGCAGCGGGGCAGCGGAACGATCACGCTAAAGCTACTACCACTGCACCGCGACCAAACGAAAACATGGTCCGCACACGCCAGGAATATCCTCAACTCGCCAGGTGCGTACACTTGAGCACGAAGTCGACCACCGGCGTCGGGTCGTCCAGGCCGTGAGGGTGATGCTTGAAACCCTTCTTTACGATCACCGCCATCTTGCCGCCCATCGCATCGTACCGCTGCTTGACGATAACGGTGTTCTCCTCGTAGGGCACGACCTCGTCGGCGTCGCCGGCCATGTGAATGATCGGCACGTGGGCCTTGGCCTGCGGTTTGAAGAATCCCGTGGATAACCTCAAACCGCTGGCCAAAGGCCACGTGCCGATCATTCACATGGCCGGCGACGCCGAC
>CAZYDC010000311.1:0-6477 GCA_964646065.1 uncultured Planctomycetaceae bacterium
CTGGCTAACGGGAAGATCACCTTGCCCGTGGCGAAGGTGCCCGCCAACGGCGGCACGCTCGGGCTGGGCGGTTTGATCGACCTGAGCAACACGAACGACCCGCGGCTCATCATCCGGGACCACCTGGACGTCATGGACCACGTGGGCTTGAACGCCCAGGTTGGGCATGACATTCTGAGCATGGCGCTGCCGCTGCTGGCCAACATGAGCGAGCTGGACGGCACGGTGTCGCTCTGGGTGGAAGGCGTCAACCTTCCGCTCAACGGCCAGAGAATCCTGAGGGAAGGGACGGGCCGGGGCCACCTGGACTTCTCGAGCGTCAGGCTTCGCCCCACGGGCCCGATGGCCCAGTTGATGAAGCTCACGGGCCTGTCGTCCGACGCGTTTTATGACAACGTGAAGTTCAGCCCCGTGGACTTCACGCTCAACAATGGTTGCCTGAACTACGACAACTTCACGCTGACGCTCGGCCAGAAGGATCCGCTGGACCTGAGGTTCCACGGGTCGATCCGGTTTGACGGTTCGCTGCTGCTGTTCGTGTCGGTTCCCGTGAAGGCGTCGATGCTGTCGGAATTCGGGTTCAAGGACCCCACCGGGCAGATCGCCAAGGCGCTGGACGGCGAGCGGATCGACATCCCGATTTCCGGCTCCCGGACGAACTCCAAGCTGGACCTGTCCAAGGTGAACGTCAAGCCGCTGGTCGATCAGGCGATCAAAAAGATCGGCACCGGCGCCTTGATGTCGAAGCTGCCGGGTTTGCCCGGCGACAAATCCAAGATGCCGACAAGTGGCCCGGCGCCCAAGGGCCTCCTGCCAGGCCTGCCGGGCGAGAAATCCAACAACACTCCGACCAGCGGCCCGGCGCCCAAGAGCCTTCTGCCGGGCGAGAAATCCAACAACACTCCGACCGGCGGCCCAGCGCCTGCAGCCGGGCCCACGAGCAAGCCGGCCAGTCCACTGAAGGTTCCCGGCGGCCTGTTCAAATAATCGCGAATCGCAAGACCCGTTAAAGGCCGGGTGGGGTGATCCTGTGGCACCCCCAAGTCCGCTTGGGGGTGTCCTGGATCACTCAACACGCCTAAGACACCCCCAAGCGGACTTGGGGGTGCCACGAAGACTTGGGAATCCGAAATCTATTTCTTGGCGGCCGGTTCCACGGGTTCGTCTTCGTTGGCCGCCTTGGGCGTCGATAACGTTTTGCCGGGTGCGAAGTGTCGCATGAGTGTGGCGGCCAGTCCGTCGACGGAACCGTTGCCGTTGCCGCCGGTGACGAGAATCTCGGGGACGAACCGGAGGTTCTTGTCGGACAATGCCGTGACGGCGTTGACGATGGCGGTGGGAACGGAGCCCAGGGCCTCGACCTGCGCGCGGTAGCCTTCGGCCCGGGCCAGTCCGACCGCGCGAACCTCGGCGCCCTTGGCCGTTCCGGTTCGCTGGATGTATTCCGCCTCGCCGTCCGCCTCGGCCTTGCGGGCGCGGGCGTTGTTTTCCTTGATGGAGACCTGGACCTCGGACGAGGCCAACTGCCCCTGCATGTCCGCCTGGCCTTTTGTCTTTTCCATGGACACGCGCTCGAACTCGGCCTGTTGCTGTTTCTTGAGGGTCTCGATTCTCTGGTTGGCGATCTCGCGCTGGGTCAGCACGTCCACCAGTTGGCTGGGCAGGATCACGTCCTGGATGTAGACGCCCTTGGTTTCCACCTCGTACTGCATCAACTGGGCCTTGATGTGCTCGAAGGCCTCGATCTGGACCTCTTGGCGGGTCTCGATGAACCTGACGGCCGGCAGGGCCTGGAGCTTGTCGCGGAAGTGGTTGCCGACGGCCGCCTGGAGGACCTCGCTGACCAGGTTCTGCATGGTTCCGACGATGGAAATGACCCGCGGCGCCTTGGTGTCGGGCACGTGAATCTGGACCTGGAGGTCGATCTTGAACATAAAGCCTTCGCGGCTCTTGGCGTCGATGGGTTTGAGTTCGGCGTCGAGCTGGTGCGCCCGCGAGACCGCGTCGGCCCAACTGAGCGTCAGGATGAAGGTGGGGACGATCACCGCCTGGTAGCAGCGGGGGTTGATGGCGTACTTGCCGGTTCGCAGCGGTTCTTCCCAGATGCCGCGGTGCCCCGGTTTGACCAGCGTGCCGTACTTGAACTCCAGCCCGGACACGTCCTCGCTGGGCAGGCCGACGTAGGACTTGATGACGGCCACCTCGCCCTGCTCGACCACCAGCATGGGCACCTTCTCGACGGTGACCAGGAACGGGTTGAGCGTGTATGCCCCGTACAGCAGCGGATCATGCTGCATGCCGATCTTTCCGCCGGCGTCGATGAACTTCTGGAAATCCTGGTAATTGTTGTGGATGTCGTTCTTGACGCCCAGGATTTTCTCGATCAGCTTGGAGCTGTTTTCGTTTTTCTTCTCCATTTCCTCAATGTCGTTGAAACCGCCCAGCCGGCTGGCGATGTCGCCGGCGGGCAGCGGGTCGCCGTCCAGCGTGGTGACGATGCCGACCATGTCGGTGACGGGCGCGCCTTCGTCCTTGGACTTAGGCCCCGGCCCGATCCGCGTGACCTCCAATTGCTCCGGCGCCAGGCGGAACGCGGAGGGGTCCAGCGTGTGCCCGTGACGGTCGGCCAGCTTCTTTAACTCCGTCGAAACCGGGATGCCGTAGACCTTGGCCTTGGTGATGACCAGGAAACCCACCGGGTGAATCGGCGAAAGGGTTCCGGGCGTCAGCACCGGGCGCTGGACGCCTTTCTGCCCGCCGTTGTGGATGAAGTTCCGCAGGTCGGAAAAGTTGCCGAACTCCGGCTTGTAGATGGCCGACTTCGCGCCCACCGGCAGCGGCGTGCCGACCTGGCTGATGACCACGCCGATCTCCCCGGCGGGTATCTGCACCCAGGGATGCTTTTCCACGCTGTAGAGAATCCAGAACTTCCAGCGCAGGCCTGGCTTGAGCAGGTCCGCCTGATATCCCGGCTCGCCGTCGAGGGCGATGGGGTTGTCATTGGAAAGCTTCTTGAAGGAGAACCTTTTGATGACCAGTCCGATCTGCGTGGGGCCGATCACGCGGAACGACGGCAGGACGATCAATGCGGCCACTACCACGATGAAGGAAAAAACTTGTTCCATGTCCGTGCTCCTCTTCTAAAGGTTCCCGTGCGGGTTGAATCGCACCGCAACCGGTTCCCGAATGAACACCTTCACTACGCAGGAATGGTACACTAAAACTCCGGAGGTCATGTGTCAATTCCAATAGCATTTGGGACATGACAGGGGCACCTGTCACCAATAAGAAGGCATGGCCACGAATTGCGCGAAAACAACGACTACTCGGGATCCGGGTCTCGGGTTTCGGGAAGAAACGGGAAGGAACTCTTCGCTGTTTCTTCCCCAAACCCCAAACCCCAAACCCCAAACCCGGATCCCGACGGGATCGGGCTTTCACGCGGCGATGGTTTCCCCTATGATAGAGTTCGTTACGAGAGCCGTCAGGCCCAGATTTGTGCGCGAGGAGAAAAGTATGACCAGTCGCTTCCCGATGACGTTGGCAATGATGGCGATCCTGTTGTGCGGAGGGTTGTTCCAGGGCGGAGCGGCCGGGCAGGTTGTCGACAACCCCGGTTTCAAGGCGCTGCCGCGGCCGATCCACTATGCCACGCCGCTGGCGCCCAAAGAGGGCGCCAAGGCCGTGATCGTCTACGGCAAGGATTCGCCCTGGACGCTCGCGGCGGCCCAGGCCGTTCAGAAAGCGATCGAGGATTGGTCGGGTGTGAAGCTGGAACTGGCCGACGACCGCACCGTGACCAGCGAGGAAACCTGGCTAGTCAACGACGCGTACCGCAAGACGCCGCTGGTCGTGCTGGGCAACGCCCGTGACAACCGCGTCATGCACGCGATGGGCACGCAGTTCCTGCTCCAGAGCAATCGCGCCTGGCCGGGCGGCGATCGGTTCGTCATCCGCACGGTGTTCGAGCCGTTCGTCGCCGACGTGAACTATGTCGTGCTGGAGGCGTCCAGCGCGGCCGGCATGGACGGGGCCGTGGGGAAATTCACCGAACTGCTCAAGACCTTCGACGACAAGTCCAAGTCCTCGGCGACGATTCCGCCGGCCCTGCATGTGGTGGGCAGCGTCAAGGACAAGTACGAAAAGGGGTGGATGTGGCATCTGCCGCCGGAATGGATCGCCAAGCCCGACGCGAGCGTCGCGGAGTTGATCCAGGCGTTCAAGGGCCAGCCGATGCTGGCGGGCACGGCCGCCCTGAACGAGGGCATTCCCGGATCGCTTTCCAATGAGATGCTCGGCGGAGGCATGACCGGCGACGGCGCCTGGGCCTCCAACCTTCTGCCGGCCCAGAAGCGGGCCTCGATCGCCATGACCCTGCTGGGCTGCCGCGCGCAAGGCGGACGCACCCACGGGAACTACGATCACTACGGCGCGCTGGGGTCCTTCGTGGGAATCCGCGCGGGCTTTCAGACCGGGATCCTCACGCCCGAAGAGTTGAACGAATTCGAGAGCTGCATCGTGCTGTCCACGGCCGCTCCGCTGGATTACGTCTACAACAACTTCGGCGGCGACGTGGACACGCCCGGCGGCAACCGGCATTTTTCCGCCTGCATGGTGACCACGGCGAACACGGCAGAGTATGTCCTCAGCCACTGCCGGCTGGACGAACGGACGGGCAACGAAATTCGGCGGCGATACAACGAGCTTCGCAAGAGCATGGCGAGGTTCGCCCAATCCTACCGCGACCACGACGACAGCGACCAGGCCGGCGAGGACACGCTGATGCACGTGTCGGCGTTCCTTGGGCAGGGGATGATGGAGTACGTCCGCAACGGCAACCTGCGAAAGGCCGCCGATTGGTGGCTGCTGACCGTGGACAACATGCCCGGGTTCTGGGGCGGCAGCGGAAATTACATCGGGCTGTCGGGCTTCTCCAGCGGCCCCGGAGGGATCATGTTCCCCGCCTACGGCGGCGGACTGTTGGAGGAGGTCGCGTTCTATTATGACGATCCGCAAGCCCGCTGGTTGGCCGCTCACTGGTCGGAGGCCAAGGGCTCCCGCGGCGGCGGATACCTTCCGATGTTCACGGACACCGTCAGCGCGATGACCAAGCCCGTTGTGCCTGACACCTACGACGGCGTTCGCGCCATGCACTTTGACCGGCGGCTGTACGACCTGCTGCAGAATCCCGAGCGGATCGCGCGGCGCGAGGAGGAGCAGGTCCGCCTGGCGCCGGAATCGTACGAGAAGGCCCTGGACCGCCTGGCGTTCCGGGACGATTTCGATACCCAGGCGGCGTACATGTCGCTGCTGGGCAGCTCCAGCTCGCGGGCGGTCAAGCCGCTTCAGAACAACATGATCGCCCGGTACACGGACCTTGCGGATGTCTGGCTGTTCACCAACGTCAACGACAACAGCGCCTGGGTGCGGAACGTCGTGTCGATCTCCAACGGCAAGGGGTACGTGCCGCGCACCGGCTGCTCGCTGGAGGCGCTGGCGAACCTGGGCGAGGTCAGCGCGGCCGCCTCGCGCGAGCCCGGCGTCGCCGGGTCCGACTGGACGCGGACGATCGTGCATTGGCGCGGCCACTACTTCGTGGTCATCGACCGCATGGAGGCCCTGGGCGAGGCGAGCCCGGCTTCGCAAGGCTCTGCCGAGGCAAGCGACTTCGCCTTTGTCTGCCGATGGCGGTGCCCGCAACTGGCCGGTTTGCAAAACGGCGTATGGACGGCCGTGGCCCCCACCGGAAACAAGATGGTCATTCAGAACACTCAGCCGCTCTTCCAGACCTCCGAGTTCTGGGAGATGGACGGCGCCGCGCGGCCTTACGTGCTTCAGCAGTACAAGCACGCCAAACTCGCCAAGGGCCAGTCGCAGACGTACCAGAACCTGATTTACGTCTCGGGCGCCCGGCGTCCCGAGCAATTCGAGGCTCGGCAGGTGACCGCGCAGGCGATGCTGGTGCGGGGGCACACCGCGGCGGGGGACCACCTGGCCCTGATCGGCGTCCACGGGCAGATGCCGCTGGCGGACTTCGAGACCGACGCGGCCATTTACGACGTGGTCGGAAACACGCTGCACCTGGCCGGGGCGACGACGCTCAAGGCCCGCCTCGGGACCGAAATGCGGGAAATCTTCTGGTCCACCAAGCCGGTGAACCTGCTGCTGGATTGCGCCACCGGCAGCGGGCAGATCGAGGTCGGTGGCGATGCGGCGGTGCAGGTCAAAACCGGCCAGACGTGGGCCGCGCGCAGCCCCGGCCGGACCAGCGTCACGCTCGCCGAGGCGGGCGCGATACCCAACCCCGCCGCCACGGTCGAAGCCCTGTGGGCGCGAAGCAAGGCGCCCTCGGCCGGTGCGCCGGACGAAAGCGCGGCCGCGACGGACGTTTTCGACGCGAAGGTTTCCGACGCGCCGCTCCAACGCCCTTTGAGACTGCTGACCAACGCCGACATCTCTTCCACTCCCAAGGCCAAT
>CAZYDC010000312.1:0-6474 GCA_964646065.1 uncultured Planctomycetaceae bacterium
CTCGTCTGCAAGCCGACGATGCGCCGGCCAACCCGCAGGCGTGCGTGCAGTTCGTCGCGGTCGAAGGGCTTGGTGAGGTAATCGTCCGCGCCAATCTCCAGGGCGGTCACGATATTTTCCTTACCACTTTTGGAGGTGAGCATCAGCACGTAAGTGGGTTCCGGCTTTTGCAGATTACGGAGTCGGCGACATACCTCCAGCCCGTCCAATTTCGGCATCATCCAGTCCACGATGGCGATACTGGGGTTCTGGTCTTGAAGTATCGCCAGGGCCTTGATGCCGTTATCCGCGGTCAGCGGCTGGTATCCGGCGCTGGCCAGGTGCGTCGCAACCATGTCCAGATTGATGGGGTCATCGTCCACGACCAGAATTTGAGCGGTCGATTTTTCTTGAATCATTCCTCGCCTCCTACGCTGCGGCAGCCTCGGTCCATCGGTTCTTGATCTTCAAGAACTCTTCTTCCACGGCAATGAAGGCCGTTACGATTTTCGGATCGAAGTGACTGCCGGATTCCTCCGTGATAATGGACTTGGCCACATCATGATTGAACGCGTTCTTGTAGACTCGCTTGGACGTCAGGGCATCGTAGACGTCCGCGACGGCGACGATTCTGGCGGACAGCGGGATGTTATCCCCGGCCAGGGCCGAGGGATATCCCGTGCCGTCGACGCGTTCGTGGTGGCCTCCGGCAATGTCCCGGGCCATCATCAGGAATTTCGCGTCGGGGAACTCTTTCACGGCGGCGTCCAGGGTTTCGCTGCCCATGCTCGTGTGGGTCTTCATCACTTCAAATTCCCGGTCGCTCAGGCGGCCGGGCTTGAGCAGCACGCTGTCCGGAATTCCGATCTTGCCGATGTCGTGAAGCGGGCTGGTCTGGTAAATGTCCCGGATGAACGCGGGGTCGATTTCGTATCCCGGTTCCTTCTGCTTGCTGATCCATTCGGCCAGGACACGAGAAAACGTCCGGACCCGTTCCAGGTGCATTCCGGTTTCGGGATCGCGGGACTCGGCCAGTTTGGCCATGGCGAAGATGGCCACGTTGCGGGTCTCCAGGGTGAGGATCCGTTCTCCGGCGCGGATGCGCACGGCCAATTCGCCCGGGTGGAAGGGCTTGGAAATGAAGTCGTCCGCCCCGGCCGACAGGCCCGCCACCGTGTCCTCCACGCCTCCGTGACCGGTCAGAATGATGCAGTAAATGTAGCTGGGGAAGTTGCCGTCGCGGATGGCCCGGCAGAGGTCCAGCCCGTTCATGTCGGGCATCTCCCAATCGGTGATCACCATTCGGTGTTTTTCGTCCTTGAGGATCGCCAGGGCCTCCTGGCCGTTGTGCGCACTCTGGACTTCGTGCCCGGCCTGCTCCAATGACAGGTTCAACATCTCCAGCGCGATTTCATCGTCGTCAACCGTCAATATTCGCATGGACTCATCCCTTTCGCGACCGACCCATGTCGCAACAACGTTATATATCGGAAGTTCATAACGGGCTCTTCGCTAAGAAGTCGACACACAGGGCGATTTCCCGCCGCACCCGCTCGAGCGAGTCTTCGACCCGTAAAAAATCCGCCGCCTTGCCGATTTGCTCCAGTTCAAACGCGGCCTGCCGCAGGCCCTCGGCGCACAGGTTGGCCGCGGTTCCTTTCAATCCGTGAGCCGTAAAGGCAATCTTCTGGGCATCCGTGTTGCGCACATGCGACTCAAGGTCCTGAAGGTCTTGGGCGGCTTTGATCTTGAATTTCTCGAGAATTCGATGCGCGAATTCCTCTTTGCCCATGCACCGCTGCAGCAACGCGGGGATGTCAAATGGGGCCTTGGGATCCGCCCAGTCCGCCGCCTGATTCTCTTGGGAGGCTTCGGGGGCTTCCGGCGGGACGTTCGCCGGCGCCTCCGGGGTCCTGGGCAGGGGGGCAGGCGGTTCTTTCATTTCCGGCGGGGGAACCGGCGCGGCCTGGCCGGAGGCCGCGGGCGAAAGAAACGAGTTGATGAGTTGCACCAACTGCTTGGGTTCGATGGGCTTGCTGAGGTAATCGTCCATTCCGGCATCCAGGCACAGTTCCCGATCTCCCTTAATGGCATTGGCCGTCAAGGCGATAATCGGCAGCCGGGTTCCCCGACGGGCAAACACTTCGCCCTGCTTTTCGAGTTCCCGAATCTGTTTGGTGGCCGTGAACCCGTCCATCTCCGGCATCTGGCAATCCATGAGCACGACGTCGTAGTGTTCTTTCCGAACCGCTTCCAGGGCCAATTGCCCGTTCTGGGCAATGTCGATTTTGCAGCCGGCGGTGGACAGGATCTCGCGAGCGACCTCCTGGTTGATCTCGTTGTCTTCGGCCAGGAGGATTTTCGCGTCTTGGTTCAGGATCTTCAGCGGTCCGTCCTTCGTTACGGGGGCCGACGGCTCGCCGCGGCCGTTCTTGCCCGCCGACACGGCGGCCAGGGGGAACGCCGACACGATCGCGTCGAGCAACTGGGACTGGCGCACCGGCTTGGTCAGGCAGGCGGCAAATTCTCCCTTCTTCATGTTCGGGTTGCCGGGCAGATCGGACATGGACGTCAGCAGGATCAGCGTGGTTCCCTTGAGCTTGCTGGAGGACTTGACGGTCCGGGCGACTTCCAGACCGTTCATCTCGGGCATGTTCATGTCAAGGACGGCCAGGTCGAAGGGCTGGCCCGCCGTGGCGGCATGATAAAGCATTTCCAGTCCCTTCTGGCCGTCGGAGGCGGTCTGGACCTCGAAGTTCCAGTTGGACAATTGGGTGCTCAGAATATCCAGATTGGTGGCATTGTCGTCCACCGCCAGCACGCGGAGGGTCTTTCCGTTTGAAAGGGCGGGCGTTTCCACCACCGGCTCGCTCGGCGTGGCCAGCCGGATGAAACGGGCCGTGAACCAGAAGGTCGAACCCTGGCCAGGCTGGCTTTCGACGCCCACCTCGCCGCCCATCATCTCGGCCAGACGCTTGACGATCGCCAGTCCAAGACCCGTTCCGCCATGCTTGCGGGTGCTGGAGGAATCCACCTGGGAGAACAGCTTGAAGAGCCGGTTCATTCGCTCGGGCGGGATGCCCGCGCCGGTGTCTTGAACGGCGAACCGGACCTTCACGTCGTCTCCGGCGCATTCGTCCAGCGAGACCGACACCGTCACATTGCCCTTGTCGGTGAACTTCACCGCGTTGTTGATCAGGTTGACCAGGATCTGCCGCAGCCGGTCGGAATCTCCCATGACATGCGTCGGCACGTCGTTGTGGATGTCGCACGTGAGTTCGAGCCCTTTCTCGCATGTCCTGGGCGAAAGCAATTCGATCGCATCCTCGACGCTCTTCCAAAGGTGCATCTCCTCGATGTCGAGCTCCATCTTGCCCGCCTCGATCTTGGAGAAGTCCAGGATGTCGTTAATCAATCCCAGCAGCGCCCTGGCCGACGTCTTGGCGACCTCCGCATACCGCATTTGCTTGCTGTCGAGTTTGGTGTCCTTCAGCAATTCGACCATTCCGACAATGCCGTTCATCGGCGTGCGAATCTCGTGGCTCATTTTGGCCAGGAACTCGCTCTTGGCCCGGCTGGCGGCTTCGGCGGCTTCCTTGGCCGTCAACAACTCCGCCGTCCGCTCCTCCACTTTCTGGTGCAAGGTCGCGTTGAACCCCCTCAGTTCGTAGTCCCGTTCCTGCACCGCGACGCGCATGCGTTCGTAGGCGTTGGACAGCCTGCCGACCTCGTCCTGCTGCGACGATTCGACGGGGTGCGAGTAGTCGCCCTTCGAGATGTGCTCGCTGGCGTCGACCAGACGGTTCAAGCGGCCCGTCCAGAAGGACACTACCGCGAACACCAGGACGCCGCTGATCGAAGCGGTAATCAAGGCCATGACCAGGGTGAGCAGGGTCTGGCTGCGCTGGGCCTGGTACATAAGGTCCTTGGACATGCCGATCACCACGGTGCCCACGACTTTTCCATCGCCCGCGTGAGCGGCCGACCGCGGCGCGGAAGAAGCGGGGGCCTCCCGGACATCGGCCGCGCCGCCTCCGGCGCCCAGGTCGTCGGCCCCGGCCGTCACGGTTACGGGACTTTGCCCGATCAGATAATCCGCATCCGCCCCTGTCCCCGCCCCATCGGTCGCTTGCGTGGGAACGGCACATCCCGCCGGTTGGCAGACAACCAATCGCCCTCGCTGGTTGTACACGGCCACGAAACGGATTCCGTTTTCGCCCGCGAACCGCTTGACCTGTGCGGTCAGTTCGGCGATGTCTCCGACGGCCAAGGGCAGCTCGCACACCTCGGCGACGTTCCGGGCGTCTGTGTAGGCGTCCTTCTGTTTGTCTTCGACCACCAGGGCGTTCATGTGCCCGATGGAGATGGCCGCCGTCGTTCCCAGTACCAGGACGATGAGCGTCAGGACGAACGAGATGGCTTTGAACCGAAGACTTGTTTTATGGAACCATGGAATTGTCATTATGGCTTTTCCTCCTGAGGTTTGACCACTTGGCTTGCCGTTTCGATCAACGGGGCCGGTAAAGAGATCGACAGCCTGTCGGCCACGATCAGGTTGAGCACGATTTGGAATTTCGGCGGTTCGACGACGTGAGCGTCCGCTGGCGTGGACGTTGGTTTTTCGGTTGTCCGGCCCAGCAGCGAGGCCGTCATCGCCGCCGCCTGCTCGCCCTGCGCGCGAGGATCGACGCCGATCCCCATCAGGGCGCCGGCTTTGACGAAGCCCGCGGAGAACCCGAACACGGGCGTGTTTCCCCGAATCGACGCCAGCAGCAGCGCCTTGACGGTGGTTCCCTCGTACACGGACGGATCGGGCGCCGTCCAGATGATGTCGGGCTTCTGGGCCAGCAGGTTCTCGATGGCCTCGGCGACCGAGTCATGCTTGTCCAGGGCCGTGCTCACCAGGCGCAGATCCTTGGGCAAGGCCTGCTGGGCCTCCTTCAGGATGCCCTCGCTGGCCGGCGTGTCGGCGCGATACAGCATTCCGATCGTCTTAACGCCGCTCATCGCCTTCCGGATCAGTTCAAACTGCGCGCGGAGGGGAACGTCGGTGCAGATGCCGCTGGCGGCGGCGCCCTCGGTCAGCCCGGCCTTGGCCGGTTGGCTCACCATGCAGTACACCAGTTGCGCCGGCGGCTTGACAAGATCATGAAGAAACACGGCGGCCTTGGTGCCGACGGCGAGGTAGACGTCAACTTTCCTGGCCGCGACGGTGTCCTTGGTCACTTCGGTCATCTGCACCGTTGTCACACGGCACCCCTGCTCGCCCAGGCGCTTGGCCGCCTCATCCTGGGCCGCGGCGTACGGCGCTTCCTTTCCGCTCAGGACGATCACGACCTCTCCCGCCGAGGCGGGACCCTGCGCAAGAAACGCCAGGGTTACTGACGCCGCCAGATAACGAAGGGCGACATCGTGAGGGCAAATTGTCCGCTGCTCTTGAGCCATTCTCAGGTGCATTCCTTGCAGACCGAAGACATCCTGTTCCGGCGGCCACTCAGGAGCGCCGAATCCAACGGCGGCGCAAGCGCGCAGTCCGACAGCCCAGCGCGCATGGAGTTTCACCACGCCATTTCATTGGTATCGGAAGAATGCGGGAACGGATTGACTAACGCCTGTTCGGGGATATTATGAGGTGGACCCCCAAAAGGAGCCTTATGCTGTCCGACCGTGTGAAATACTTCGGTGAATCGCAGATACGCGAGATGACCCGCCTGGCCAATCGCCACGGGGCGATCAACCTGGCCCAGGGCATGCCCGACAACGACCCTCCGCAGGCCGTCAAGGACGCCGCCTGCAAAGCCATCCGCGACGGGTACAACCAGTACGCGATCACCTGGGGCGCGCCCGACCTCCGGCTGGCCATCGCCGAAAAAGCCCTGTGGTTCAACGGCATCCCTTGCGATCCGGACAAGAACGTCACCGTCTGCTGCGGCGCCACCGAATGCATGATGGCCACGTTGCTGGCCATCGTCAACCCCGGCGACGAGGTGATCGTTTTCCAGCCGTTCTACGAGAACTACGGACCCGACGCCATGCTCTCGGGCGCCAAGCCGGTCTGGGTCCACCTGCGCGAACCGGACTGGTCGCTGGACCTCGATGAACTGCGGGCCGCGTTCACGACCCGCACCCGCGCCATCATCGTCAACACGCCCAACAACCCCACCGGCAAGGTCTTCACCCGCACCGAATTGGCCGCCATCGCCGAGCTGTGCGTCCAGCACGGCGTCATCGCCGTCACCGACGAGATCTACGAACACATTATCTATACGGACGCCCCGCACATCAGCATCGCCACGCTGCCGGGCATGGCCGAGCGAACCGTGACGATCAGCGGCCTCTCGAAGACCTTCAGCATCACCGGCTGGCGGCTGGGATACTGCATCGCCGCCGAGCCCATCACCAGCGGCATTCGGCGGGTCCACGACTTCCTGACGGTCGGCGCCCCACATCCGCTTCAAATCGCTGGGGCGGCGGCCCTGAGATTGGACCGGAGCT
>CAZYDC010000313.1:0-1533 GCA_964646065.1 uncultured Planctomycetaceae bacterium
GCCAGAGGGAAATTCCACGGCGAAATGACGACGCCCACGCCCTTGGCCTCGTAGAAATAGTCGTTGATCTCGCCGGCGACGTTGCCCATGCGAAGCGGTTTGGCCAGGCGGGTCATTTCGGCGGCGTAATAGTTCAGATAGTCGATGGCCTCCTCGACGTCGGCCATCGCTTCGGCCCAGGGCTTGCCCGCCTCCAGGCACTCCCAGGCCGCCAGCTCGTATTTTCGCGCGGTGCAAATCTCCGCCGCCTTTACGAGCACGTTGATGCGATCCTGCGCTGGAACGTCGCGCCAGGTCTCGAACGCGCGCCGGGCCGCCTCGATCGCCTGCTGCGCGTGAACAGCCTGGGCCTGCGAAACCTTGCCGATCACCTGCTTGGCGTGCGAGGGGTTCACCGAGTCCCGCAGCGTGTCGGTCACGATCTCCTTGCCGTCGATCACCAGGCCGTAGGTCTTGCCCAGCTCGCTCTTGACCTTGTCCAGGGCCGCCGTCATTGCGTTGCGCTCTTGTTCTTTCATCCAATCCACCTCGGGTATGTTGACAAAACCATCGTGCTTGGCCGGCGCGTCCTCGGGCGGTCCCGCCGGGGCGGCCAGCAGCGAATCTTCGTCGCGGTCCTTCTGGAGCGTCTGAAGCAGGAACGAATCGTTGCTGGTGTTCTCCAGCAGCCGCCGCACCAGGTACCCCATGCCGGGGATCATCCTGCCGTAGGGGCAGTACACCCGGCAGCGATAGCCCTCGCCCGACACGGCCGCCGCGATCGAGTCGCCCATGCCGTAGAGCACCTGGAATTCCAGGGCGCCGACGGGGATTTGCCGCTGCCGGGCCTGGATCATCGCCGAGGCGACGCTGCGGATGTTGTGCGAGGCGAACATCGGGTGGACCAGGCGGTAATTGTCCAGCAGCACGGCCGTGAGCTTTTCGTAATTGGCGTCCGACTGCCACTTCCTGGTGAACACCGGCGGCGTCCAATGCTTCTGGTCGCAGATGACCGTTTCGTAATCCCAGTACGCGCCCTTGACCAGCCGCACGTGGATCGGCGTGCCGCGGCGCTGGGTCCAGTCGATCAGCGACCAGAGATCCCGCTCGCAGTCCCGCAGGTAGGCCTGGAGCACCACGCCCGCGTGCGGGAACTGGCGGAACTCGTCTTCCTCCAAGAGCCCCTTGAACACGCCCAGCACGATTTCCTTGTACGAGTACTGCTCCATATCGATGGTGATCGAGACGCCCAGGTCGCGCCCCAGGCGGAACAGCGGGCGGACGCGGTCGCGGATCGCACGGCAGCAGCCGACCGGGTCCATCGGGTTCATCTGCGAATATAGCGACGAGAGCTTGATCGAAACGTTGACCCGCGGGACGGCGAATTCGCCCTCGCCGTCGGTCAGCGGATTGGGCTTCCACGCGCGGGCGCGCTGGGCGAGGTCGGTCATCAGGCCGGCGTACGTTCGGGCGCACTGGTCGGCCTCGGACTCGCTGAGCGTCGATTCGCCCAGCACGTCCATGGAGAAGGTCAGGTTTTTCTTCCGCAGCGAC
>CAZYDC010000313.1:1543-6463 GCA_964646065.1 uncultured Planctomycetaceae bacterium
CTCCACCGACGACAGCGCCTGCGAGGAATCCTGCCCGCAGATGAACTTCTTGGCCATCTGGCCGATGCCCAGCTCGGTGGCCTTGGCGATCAGAAAATCGGGCGCCCAACCGGACTTGGCCATCGCCAGCCCGGCCTTGAACAGCTTGGGAACGCCCTCGAGGCTCGGGAAATATTCGGTGAAGTGGCGGGCCACCTCGTGAGAATTGCCCAGGATCGGAAACACATCCACAAAGTGGAACATCCGGACCTTGAAGGCCTCGCTGGCCATGCTCAATTCCATCAACTGGTTTTCCCACCAGGTGAAGGAGATTTTTGACGGCCCGGCCTGGTTCATCGCATGGAGCAACTTCTTGCCCAATTGGACGACATCTTCGTCACTGCCCATTCTCGACACTCCAACCATCGCGACAGTTTTCCCCGGCAACCGGTTCTTGCGAACGTTTGGGTTTCAGCAGGGAAATACCATGATACGCTCCTGGGCGGAATTGTAAAGCTGATAGTGCGCATCACTTCTTCTTATATGCAACAAAGAAGAAACGGTCCGCAGATTACTCAGATTTCACAGAATAGGAAGAGGCGAAGATCTCTTTTCTTGTGGTGTGGGGTTCCGCAATAACGCCAGGCTGTTGCTGTCACGCCAATAAGGGATGGGACTGCCCCCAATGCCCATCTACGCCCTCTTTGGCTTTTTAAATCTGTGAAATCTGTGTAATCTGTGGACGAAGCGGTTGGATTAAATCACGATCCGCCCGGAGTTGTCGATTTCGAGCCGCGTGATGCCCGGGTGCTCGTCTTCGAGCTCCTGCAAGACGCGCCGGCCCTTGCGGGCTTTGGCGTTGGCGGCCGCCAACTGGTGCAGGAGCACGTCGCGGCTGGAGATCATTCCCGCGGGCACTCCGCCTTCGACGATGGGCAGGTGTCGCACGTTCGCGCGGGCCATGGTTCTGCCGGCCTCTTCGATGGTCGTGTCCCGGTCGACGCAGCGGACCGAGCGGGTCATGGCGTCGCGGACGTGGACGTCGGCGGGGTCCAGCCCCTTGGCCACCACGCGGGTCACGATGTCGCGCTCGCCCAGGACCCCGATGATCCGCCCCTGGGGATTGACGACCATCAGACACCCGACGCGATGGTCGTGCATCTCCCGGGCCGCCGCGGCCACCTTGGCCTCCGGCTTGATCGTCAGCACCCGGCTTCCCGAACGAAGAAACTGCTCAATTGTCTTTACGCAGGCAACCATAGGTTTCTTTCCATTGGCCGCACCCACACCAGATATCGGAAAAATTCGGGGAGGACTTGTTTTCAACATAGACAAAAATAACAAGAACATTCACCACAGAGGTCTCAGCGCGGCCTTCGGCCGCAGCCAAATGACGAATGACGAATGTCGAATACTGAACGGACTTCGGAAAAGATCGTTACAAGAAATCACGCTTTGTAACGTTAGTGGTACAGAGAACACAGAGCCGGAGAAGATATCCAAACGGCAAAGAAACGGCGAAGAAGAGGGAAGAGGGAGACAAAAACGAATCGACGCCGAAACCGCGAATAAAACCCAAGAACACCTGACACCCACAGGAGCGTTTTGTCGAACTACGAGAACGCCGGTAAAAGAATGAATATTGCCGTTCTTCTCTCTGCGACCTCTGTGGTGAATGCTGTTTCTTTGTCGTTTTCGCGTTAGAATGCCGCTTTGGGAGTCTGGAACTTGAACGTCGATTCTCGACAACCTGAGCCTTCCGCCAGCACGTGCCTGGCCTTGCTGGCGGCGTTGTGCGCGGCCTTGTTCTTGCCGGGCGCGTTTACCACCACGCTGATGGAGCCCGAGGAGGCCCGCTGCGCGCTGGTCGTGGAGCACATGACGCAGACCGGGCAATACTTCGCGCCGCGCCTGAACGGCAAGCCCTACTATGACAAACCGGCCCCGTATTTCGCCCTGGCTGCCGTGGGCAAGGGCCTCACCGGCGGCACGGAATTCGGCGGGCGGCTGGTGTCGATGCTGCTGGCGCTGGCGGCGGTGCTGGCGACGTTCTACATGGTGCGGGCCGACGCGGGAACTCTGGCCGGCCTCCTGGCCGGGGCCATGCTCGCCAGTTCCGCGTACTTTTGCTTTTACGGCCGCTACTACCGCATGGACCTGCCCTTCGCCGCGTTCATGTGGGGCGCCGTCTGCTGCTTCCGGATCTGCCGGAACGACAAGTTCCTGGGCCTTCGACAGGCCGCGCGGTGGCTGGCGTTTTACGCGTGCTGCGCCGCGGCCGCGATGATGAAAGGCCCCGCCGGCCTGGTGCTGCCGATGATGATCGTCGGCCTCTACTGCCTGGTCACATTGAACTGGCGCGAACTGGCCCGCATGGCCGCCTGGAGCGTGCCGGGACTGATCCTGTTTTCCGCGATCATGGCGTGCTGGTACGTCCCGACCGCCCGGCTGGAACCGAAATATTTTCACGACTTCGTCAACGAATTTCTCATCCGGCAGAATTTCGGGCGATACGCGGAAGAAGCCATCGGCGGCCACACGTTTCCCGCCGTCGTATACATTCCCCTGCTGCTGGCCGCCCTGCTGCCCTGGACGATCTATCTGCCCGGCGCGATCGTGCGAACCTTGCGATTCTCCAAGGCGGATAGCTCTCCGCAAGGGTGGCATGGCGACGTTGTTTGTCGCCATGCGATGCCCGCAGGATCCGAATATGACAGCGTTGTTTGTTCGGACACGAAAGGGGACAATCCCGGACATGGCGACAAACAACGTCGCCATGCCACCCTTCTGCTGTGGATCGCGACGCTGCTGCCGCTGGCTTTTTTCATGGCCGCCAAGTCCCGCCTGGTCGGCTACATCCTGCCGTGCGTGCCTCCGCTGGCCACGCTGGTGGCCTTGCCGGTCGCCCGATGGCTTCAGTCGTCCGGCGAGGACAAACTTTACGACCTCGGCGCCAAGGTTCTGCGGTCTAGTCTGCCGATCCTGGCCGTCGGCCTGGCGATGACGGAGTTTGTCGTCCCCAAGGCATTCGCCGCGGTTTCCGGCGAACATCTTTCGACATCCCAATGGCTGACGGATTTCCACCGGAGTTGGCTGGACGCGTGGATCGTGCTGCCGCTGGCCGCGGCGACGGCCGCCGCAATCGCCATGCACCGCCTGTTGGCCGCCGGACAAAAACGCCGCGCCATGTTCGTGGCCTTCGCCGGCTGGGCCGCCCTGCTGATTTTCGTTTCACTGCACACCGGCCCCAGGATCTTCGACCAGGGCAATTGCCGCACGCTGGCCAACGCCGTCCAGCCGCAGATTCCGCCCGACGGCCAACTGGTCTGCTTCCTCCAGGAACGTTTCACCTTCCCGCTCTACTGTGGCCGCCCGCAAGCGCTGCTGGTCCGGCCCAATCATCCGGAAGAAATAAAAGAATTCCACGCAATGCTCGATTCCGGCAAACCGGTCTTCGCCCTGGTGCCCAACGCACCGGTTGCAAGAGGACCCGGTCGCGGAACCACGACTTCTGCCCCAACCGATCCGATAGAGCAGTTGCGCGAAGTTTCCGATCGCTCCTGGACCCGCGTCGCGGGGGATGAGTCTTTCTCGGTCTGGCGATCCGGCGAGAGAAAGTAGCCCGCGAGAACTTGTCGCGGGCGTACTTCCACTGCTATCGTTTCGCTATCTCGCGAGGCGAAGTCAGAGTCAAAACGTCAGGGGGGTGCCCAACTGCGCCGACAAGCAAGCTGGATCTAACGTCGGCTTGCCTGTCGGCGCAGTAGAACCGTCCAAGAGGAAAATCTCGGGTCATCAAACGTCTGGCGGGCGGAGGGGAGACGGTTTGTAGTGTCGCCGTGAGGCGATTCTTCAGAAGGCCCTCACGGGCCCACTACAAACGCACGTCCGCCACAATCACGATGCGCCGGCCGCCGGTGATTTTCATCGCTCGCTCGACCGTCATGGTCGGCGTGGGGTTGAGGTAGATGATCTGGTCCTCGCGAAGTTCCTTGAAATAAATCTCCAGGTCCTCGGCGGCGCGGTCGTTGATCTGGAACGCGCGGAACGATTGGAGTTCCCTCCAGACCGGGATGTGCCTCGTGTGGTCGCCGCAGAGGTGAATCAGGCCGCCGTGCGGGTAGAGCCCCAGCACCTCGTCGTCCAGCGGGGCCACAAGGTCGCGATACATCGCCGCCGAAATCAGATGCGTCGTGCAGCCGCAGATTTGACCGTACCCTCGCGGCTGGCAGCGGCCGCCCACGCAGATCGGCTGGTAGCGGTCGGCGGGCACGTTGGAACTGTACCAACGGTGCAGCGTGCGAATCAGGTCGGTAATGACCCGCAGGTCTCGCCGGACGGCCGGCTCGTCGTCGAGCATGGCCGCCAGCACATTCTCGCCGTACAGGTTGACGATGATGTTCAGCGGCGAACTGAGCACCTGCGAGGAAATCAGCGGCACAGCCGCGTCCAGGTCCACGCACGCGCGGGCCAGCTCGCGGGCCTTGGCCCAGGCGCCCGATTTGTCCAGGTCGGGCGGCTGGAGCGAGCCGACCGGCGTTTTAAGAAAATCGCACCACCATTGGCCTTCGGAAAAATACACGTGCCCGCCCAGCAGATGATCGATGAAATGCACGCCGTAAATCCAGCTTTCCAAAACCAGCGGCCGAAAGACGTTTTCGTCCAGCAACTTTTCGGCATTGGGCACAAGCGACTCCAAGGCCTCGCGAGCCCACTTGGCCGGATCGTCCAGCACGATATACAGCGCCAGCGTATCCCACATGCTCATATGCTTGGAGGCGACCAGCACGCCGCCCTCGGGCACGCGGCCTTCGACGCGCATATCGATGCCGGCAAAAACCTTCAGGCCCCACAGCGTGGCGCGTGCCCAGGCCCGCGCCAGCCAGACACAGGCGCCGCGCGGCAGGATCAGAACCGGGACAAAGACCAGACTGAGAAGGG
>CAZYDC010000314.1:0-6437 GCA_964646065.1 uncultured Planctomycetaceae bacterium
GAACGCGTACGGCAGGATGGCCATGATGGTCCCGAACATGCAGACGACCAGGACCGGTTTTCGCCCGAACCGGCTGATGAGCCTGCCCAGCGGCTTGAACGCCAGAAGGCTCGTGACCATGCCCAGGATCACCAGGATCAGGTTCGTAGCCAGGCTGTAGAACCCCAGGTTGTTCAGGCATTGCCACCACAGATACGGGGCGCCGATATTGGCCCCGACGACCAGGATGGACGAACACAGGACAAAGCGGCGGAAAGTGCGGTCCCGCAAGGGGTCCAGCAGCATTCGGATCAGCAACTGCCTGAGGGACTCTTTCTCGCCGGCCGTGGCTGTGTCCGCCGATCGCCGCGAGGGAGCCTTGGCCGGCGGGTCGCTTTTCGGTTTCGGCAGCCCGCTGACGGAAGGCAGAATCTCCCGTACTTTTCGGAACATCAGCACGGCCGAGCCCAGGAGTCCGGCCAGCACGAACAGGCCGCAGATCGTGTGGAAGAGCAGCGGTTGGTCTTTCGCCGAAACCGCCTCGCCGGAGGGCCGGCCGGTCTTGACCGTGACCAGGTCCAGCAGCACGCCCACGGCCAGCACCGCGATCAGTCGCGTGAAATTGCTCCAGGACTCGCGATTGCCCAGGTAGCGTGCCCGGATTCGCCGCGGGATCAGGTTGGCCATCCAACTCGTCCACAGCAGCGAGGCCGTCGAGTCCAGCAGGCAGGCGCCCAGGTATAGCAGCAGCATGGCCGCCACCGCTCCGGTCGATGGGATCGGCAGCAGCAGCGGAATCGCCGCGATCCCGATCCACAGGAACCTGGCCAGGAACTGCGAGGCGATGAACGGGTGCTTTCGCAGTCCGGTGCGCTCCACGTGAACGGCCGCCAACACCTGCGCGAATGTCGCCAAGGCCGGGATGGTCGTCATCAGCAGCCCGAACCAGAAATTGCTGAACCCCAGCATCTGGCCGAAGATCGCGAACTGGCTGCCGCCGCTGGTGCAGGCCGAATGCACCGTTGCGTACACGTACACGACGATGACGATCCGCAGGCTCTTGCGAAGCTCCGGCCCGCGCACCGCCAACGCCGGCAGGGGGCCGTCAAAAGTTTTGCTCTTCCATGACATCCAATACGCTCAGCCGACAGCGTATCGCAAAGTGCCCCGCCAAGGCAACCGCATTGCACTGGCATTGCACTGGGATTGAGCGATGAAAGGGAAGCTGTTCACCCGCACGGCAACCGTTGGGAAGTCATTGGAACCGCGGAATCAGCCTGACTCGATGGCTGGCCGCGACACGAAGCGACATGAAAAAGATTTTACTTCTGCCGGAATCATTTCCCGTCGGATTTGGCTGGGGCGGTCGCCGGTGCGTACCCGACGCTGTATTGAATCTTCGCCTTCTTCCGCCAGGCGTCGAGTTCCTGATACATCTGGTCCTCGGCAAAGTTCTTCGCCTGTTCTTTGACCACCGCCAGGATGTCTTCCTCCGTGAGCTTCTTCCGCATGACGATGCAGCAGCCCCACGCGGCCTTGATCACCGGGCTGAATTTGTCAGGCTCCAGCTTGCCCCAAGCCTTCTGCACCTCCGGTCCCATGTAGTCCGCGCGAATGCAGCCGAGCGAACCGCCCTTGGGACCGGACACTCCATCCTCGGACATTTCCTTGGCCACCGTCTCGAAGGAATCGCCCTTCTTGAGCCTGGCCAAGGCCGCGTCGGCCAGCTTGGCCTTCTTGTCCTGCACGGTCTTTTCGTCGCGGAAGTAGTCCGGATCGCGCGTGTAATCGAACGAGATCGTATAGGCCACCACGCAATCTTTGTCAATTTCCGGGCGGCGCTTCTTGGCCGCTTCGGCCAGGCCTTGGGGGGTGGTCTGCTCCTTCGTCAACCGCGCCGCGTAAAGCTTCAGGCCGCTGTCGCAGGTGATTCGGCGGTGGACCTCCCAGGCGCTGAAGGCGTTGACCTGCTTGAATTGCTCGATGTCCGCGTACCCGCCGCCGCAGCAGGGGCATCCGGGCGTCTTGACCATGACCTCGAAGTCGGCGGTCGCCTTTTTGAACTCGTCGTCGGACATCGCGATCTTGCGGTCCTTGAGGAATTGCCACTGCACGGTTTCCTCGATGAGGCGTTTGAGCTTGGACTTCTTGAGATCCTCCAGTTGCGCCTGGAAGGCGTCGTCGGGCATGGCGGCCATCAGTTCCGATTCGGAAATCGGCTCGTCGTTGACGGTGGCCGCAACCTTGCCGGCGGGCTTTCCCGCTGGCTCGGCCGCGGGTTTGGAGCTGGGCGGCGACGCGGCCTGGCCGGCCAGGCCCCAGATCAGGAATCCCGACAACACGATCAGACCGCACGCGATTAAGGTTGAGAGTTTCATTTTATTTTTCCTGAATTTGTGCAACGACGAATGCAAAGACCCTTCTACTCGCCCGGCCGTCCTTGGGGCACCACGCTGCCCGCCGCATCGGCCCGCTTCTGCCGGCAGATAGGGCAGTCGCACGGAGGCGCACCCACGATGCTCTCGCCATAGGAATGAGGCCGCGCGGGCCGCACCGGGTCCGCCGACACGAACCGGCGCGTCGTCGGCTGCGAGGCCGGTTGCGACGTTGCCGCCGGCCGGGACGTCGCCGAGGGCTGCGTGGTCGCGTGAGCCAAAGGCGCCGGATCGCCGGCAGGCGCGGGTTGAGTCGTCGGGGCCGTCGTCGACGCGGGCTTGGCCTGGTCCGATTTGCCTTGGATCGCCAGGCCGACCAGCACAATCAGGCCCGCAGCAAACGCGATGTATCGGATGGCTTTCACTTGGCGTCTCCTGATGCCGGCTGGGTCTTCTTCTTGAACAGCCCTTCCAAGAACAATCCGCCGCAGACGAACAGCACCATGAATTCGTAGGGCAGCGGCAGGAGCGGGCCGGCGTCGACCAGGAGGTCCGGATCGGACGCGGGCGCGACGGCCAGCACGGCCTGGGCCAGGCTGACGATTCCGTTTGTGGCCCGCTCGGCCGGATCTTTGGTGACGCGAACGGTTCCCTTGAACACGGCCTCCTGCCACCAGACCGGCGGCATGTCGGCCGCGCTGTTAGGTGTGACCATCACCGCGTTATACAAGCTGGGCGGCGTGCCCTTGGCCTTTCCGTCCCAAGCGTACTTTCCGATCATGATCTTGGGCGGCGTGTCCTTGGTCTTTCCGACGATGAATCCGCTGACGACCATCTGCTTTCCGTCCAGGTCGGCGGCCAGTTTCGCTATCGTGGCGGGCTTGTCGGCGGCGGCCTTGGCGGCCTCCAGTGGGGCGAAGTCGAAAACGGGCAGATTGTTCTGGCGGGCGAACTCCGCGGCGCCGGCAGGCTGATCGTTGGGCACGGCCGGGCGGATCGACTGGCCTTCCATCCGATAGATATACCCCTCGTCGGGCTTGGGATCGATGACGAATTTCCCCTCGACCACCACAGGCGCCAGCCGCTCGAATTTCGCCGGCTCCGGCATCTCAACAAAAACGTACTGGTTGTATTGGGGCCGCGGGCCGTAACAGCAGGTCTGCGTGCTGCGGAGCAGGCAGAACGCCTTGAGCGCGCCGGCCTCCTGAAGCGGGTACATGAAGCCGGTGATTTTGACCTTCTTGCCGTCGGCCTCCAGGACGCTTTGCGGACAGGACCCCGGGTTGTTCTTGCTGAACGCCCAGGACTCCAGCGTGTTGAAATACAGGTATCCGGCGCGGCGGGTTTGCTCGTCGATCTGGATCGAGCTGTGGCCTAGCGCGTTATCGACGGCCTGCACGACGGGAACGTCGCGCTCCTTGGCCTGCCGGGCGATCCGCTGGGCGCGGAGATAATGCTCCACGTGGTTGGCCGCGAAGATCGCCACCATCACCCCCGCAAAGATGATTCGCCATTTCCATTTCATGGGTCGGTTCTCCAGTTTGTTCTCCAGCTTGTAGTGTGCCCGTAAGGGCATTCTTCGTTGTAGTGCGGTCGCAAGGGCATTCTTGAAGAAACGCCTCACGGCGTCACTACGAACGGTCAGTCCGGGTCATATCCATTGGGATACTCGATCTTGATCGGCCGCTCCTTGCCTGTGTGATTGGCCTTGCCGGTGGCCGTGAATTTCTTTACGCCCGTGAGCCAGTCGGCCTTGCCCTCGAAATACGAGCAGTCGCCGACCTTCTCTCCGGCCAGATCGCTGGGCTTGGGCTCGAGAGTCAATTGCTTTTCCTGCCCGCCATCCGGCGTGACGGCCAGGACGATCTGCTTGTCGCTGACGCGCACGGCCTTGTCTGTTGCGTTTTCTCCGCCGACAAACCACACCTTCATCACGTCGCCGTCGATCTTGACTTCGGCATGGCCGACCGCGCACGTTTCAATGGCATTGAGGCACCCGCCGTGATGCGCCTCGTGCTTGGCCTCGGCGGGCTTGTCCGCAGGCTGGGTTGTCGCGGGCGGTTTCGAGTCCTCCTTCGTGGCCGACTTGCAACCGGGCATGAGGGACACCGCAACGGCGCCAACAAAAGACGCGACGATCACGATTGCCACGCCAGTATTCTTCTTGTTCATTTTCATTTTCCTTGTGAGGTTGTTTCTTTCGGTCTTCCGATCTCCGGTATCCGGTTTGCGGTCTCTCACGACACCGGCCGCAGGTTCCGCAGAACTCCAATCCGATACGCCTGCACGGCCGGGAACAGCCCGGCCAAAACTCCGACGACCACCAACGCCGGCAGCAGCGACACGTCCGCCAGCGACACGTGCAGCCACGAGAATCGCAGGCCCGTCTCGGCCTTGATGTACTGGCTGCCGATCCAGACGATCCCATGTCCGAGCACAAGGCCCAGCACGCCGCCAAACAGGGAAATGACCAGCGACTCGCAAAGCACCAATCCGAAAACGGTTTGCTTCGTGGCCCCGATGGACCGCATCAGTGCGATGTCCCTCCGCCGCTCGCGCAAGGCCGACACCAACGCCACCAGCAGGCACATCGTGCCCAGCGCCGTCACCAAAACCGCGATGGCCAGGAACGCACCGTCCACCCAGCCGATGATCTCGAACAGCTTGGGCAGCACCTCATTGGGCACCACGAGTTGGGCCTCGGTGGACTGGTTGATGTTGTATCGCAAATCCTGAATGCCCGGATGGAGGGCGTTGCCGCGGATTCGCTTGATCTTCAGGAAGGCGCCGCTGATCTCGCGATACTGCTCATCAACGGCCATGCGGGCGGTCGCCTCGCCGTGGCCGTCGAGCGTGTAAAACGTGGTCAGGGGAATGTAGATCGCCCGGTCGTGCGGAGTGCCCGTCGGCGCGAGAATGCCAACGAATTTGATGCTGTTCTTGTGAACCGGCCCGGCCGACACGCCGCAAACCGGGTTGAACGTTTGGCCCAACTGGATGTGCAATTCTTTTGCGACCGCCCATCCGGCCACGGCCTCCTCGCCCTCGCCAAACGGTCTGCCCTGTCCGCCGTCGGCCTCGGCGAACGAGAACTTCTTGCCGGGCAGGTACTCGAAATCGGTCAGGAACCGCCGGTCGATGGCGTTGACGCGGAAGCCCGCATACGAGTGGCCGGTGCAGAAGGGAATGCCCTCCTGGACAATGGGGTCGGCCAGCACCTTCTGGTAATACGTCCACTTGATCTTGCCGGGCATCTCGTCCATGTGGTACAGGCCGTTGAGGACGATCTGGAGGGGCGAACCCTTGGGCCCGAGGATGGCGTCTACGCCGCTGCCCACCTGGGTCAGGTTGGCGTGGGCCTGCTCCCGCAGGGAGATGACGGCGATCAAGAGCGCCACGCCCAAGGCGATGTTCACCACGGCGAAGCCCGTCGAAAGGCTGTGTTGACGCAGGCTCTTCAGTACGATCCGCCACAGGGTCATGCGGCACCTCCGTGTTGTTGTGGCGCGGACATCTTGTCCGGGTGTGTCGAGGGCGTCTCGCCCTCGTGTGCCGTGGACATCTTGTCCGCGTCTAGTTGTTTTTGCTGTTGTTCTCTTGCTGCGGAAGAAGAAACAGCAAGAGACGCAGGCGGGACGCCTGCGGCACACGAGGGCAAGATGCCCTCGTCACGCGCGGGCGAGACGCCCACGCCACACGCGGAAAACGCCCGGTTCAACTTCATGAACGCCACGCTGGAATCGAAGGAGTCCACCACGCCCGGATCGTGGCTGACCACGACCAGCGAGCAACCATGTTCGCGGCAGGCCTCGCGGAGCAGTTTCACGACCTCGCGGGCGTGAACCGGGTCCAGCGAGCCGGTGGGCTCGTCGGCCAGGATCAGTTCGGGCTTACGGGCCAGGGCGCGGGCGATGGCCACTCGCTGCCGCTCGCCGATGGACAGCTCGGGCGGCCGGTGTTTCTCGCGATGCGATAGCCCGACTCTGGCGAGCAATTCCACGGCGTGGCGACGGTCAGGTTTCTGACGTGAGAACGCCATCCCCAGCAGCACGTTTTCCACGGCGGTGTAGCCCTGGAGCAGGT
>CAZYDC010000315.1:0-6430 GCA_964646065.1 uncultured Planctomycetaceae bacterium
TCAGTCAGCCAAAGAACTTCTCAGCAACAACATCGCCGCCTAGTTCACGGCGTTGGGTGGCACCCATCAACCGACGTTTGACAGACCGCTTAGGTTTCTTCGCGAAGAAACGGGGATGGAAACATCATTCTGTCAGCACGGGTCATAGTACTTGTCGATCTCGGCGCGGGCCAGTTCTACGGCGTGCCGCGCTTTGGCCAGGTTGCCGTGGACCGTATAGACATCGCAGACGATGAATTCGGCCAGGCAGCCGCGCGTGGTTTCGAGCGTCTGGCGGATGTGGGCGGACCAGGCTGCTTCGTTCAGTTCTCTGTCCAGGCCCAGGAAGTTGGGGCTGGGCTTGCGCGAAAAGACGATCTCGGTGCCGCGGAGCGCCTCGGCCATGATGCGCTCGTCGCACCAGCGGGAGATGGACACTTTCCGCAGGTGGGGCATTTGGCGGATGTCGTCCCATAGCGGATGCGCCGGTTCGCAGCAGCCGTAATAAGTCTGCCCCAGCGGGGCGCAAAGGTCGCGGTAATAGGGGAAGCAAAACTCGTGGTACATCTGGGGCGAAATGCCGACGGTCTCCTGGCTGTTGGCGCCGCCGGCCATGTCGCACAGCCGCGCGGCCGGGCCTTCGTAACCGGGCGAGGGCAGGCGGTGGGTGTACGCCTGGGTTACGCCCGCGCCGCACAACTGAAAGCGATTGTTCAGCCGCAGCAGTCCGTTATCCTCGGCCCAGTGCATGATGCGCAGGCCGTTGTCGCGCAGGTAGGCCATCAGCCGGTGGACTTCGTCCGGCTGGTCGTACATGGCCATGTAGAAGGCTTCCATGCCCATCAGGGCAAAGGCATCGTAGGTCAGCGACCCGCAGCCGTACACGCCGGTGATCAAACGCACGGGCAGCACGCCGCCAAACAGGTCTTCCAGGAACGCCTGCCAGGCCAGCGTGCGCTGCTTGTCCACGCGGCAGACGGCGGGCTTGAGGATGTGGAAATCCTCTTTGAGATTCTTGATGGGGTTCTTTAACCGGAAGCCGGTATTGACGCCCTGGGAGTCCGCGATGTTTTCCTGTTCGATCCTGACGCCCATCGCGTCAATGTCCGTGAACCAGTCGATGTCGAAGGCGTCGGGCACGACCTTGTCGTCGTTGAGGATTTCGTGGTCCATGATGTTGCGCAACATCCGCCGTTCGATGTGCCGGCCTGTCTCGGAGGCGCAATGAAACACGCTTTCGGGCATGAAGTCGCGGTCGAAGAACCCGCTGATGAGCAGGAAGGGCGGCCTCGTGCCGGGGCGGCCGTCGTTGAGGTCGAACCACATCTGTTTCCGCCGCGCCATCACGGGCAATGCGGCGTACTCGGCCTGCTTCTTGGCCAGCTCGCGTAAGTATGTTCGCTCGCTATCGGGGATCTGCCAGTACATGGTAACTCCTTGCACTCTATCTTAGCAAATGATCACAGGAAGCACTTCAGTCCTTTAAGGGGATGCAGATGCTTCTGGATATGGTCAGTTCTTTGTCCTTCAGTAATTCCGCGCACGCCAGATACATGTGTGTCGGCTTGCCGTTTTCGATGAGCAGTTGGACTCGTTCGGCCCTTTCGAACGTTGTGGTGGAACCGTCCTCCCACGTCACGGTTCTGGTGTACCCTTTGGGCGGGTCGTGCATCTTCCAGTTTATGCCGTCCGGGCTGGTGGCGTAATATCCCGCGAAGGCTTCTCCGAGCAATTGCTCGCCGTGCTCGAAGAGTTTCGCGAGCATGTGGTACTTGCCGTCCTGCCACCATACGTAGGCGTCTTCGGTGTCGAACTCATATCCGAATTCCGAGAAGATCCAGTCTTCCCGGATTCGTTCGTAGGGGCCAAGGTAATTGTTCGCGTACGCGACGCCCAGCTTCAGATCAAGGATGTCATTGTCTTTGCGCTCAAACTCGCCTCTCGACGCGCTCTTGTACACAAGCAGGACGCTGCCGTCTTCGCGGACGCAGGGGGCGGCGTTCGAGGTGATGATGCTGTCCCATTTTCCCGCTCGCGGCCTGAGAATGGGTTGATCGAAACGGGTCCAGGGGCCATAGACCGACTTTGAAACGGCAATGCCGATCCGCTTGTTGTTCCACGCCTGCAACCGGTTCCCTTTGAGATCGTCCGTATCTATGAATTTCGTTCCCGTATAGAACAGAATGTACGTGTCGCCGTGCTTATGAATGGTTGGATTATGGGTCATGGATGCGTCCCAGTATCCTTCCCCCCGGGGAGGAAGGGCCTGGGCCTGATACTTGAACGGGCCTTCCGGGGTGTCCGAAACGCACCGTATGATTTCCGAATGGGTTGTCCAGTAGGCCAGCCGAGTGTTATACGGCCATGTCGAAGCAAACATGTGGTACTTGCCGTCTTCGCCCTTGACGACGGAACTGCACCACGTGGCGTAGCCGTCTCGCCGCATTCCACTGTTCTTTTTCGCTTTGCCCAGCTTGGCCAGGAATGATTCGCTCTCGCTCACAGTATCCTCCATGCTACATCAGGGGGTTATCGTTTCAGCCATCATCGCCGCACCGGGGCCGCGCCCTGGTCCAGAAGTTGTATGTGGCTGACAAGGGCCAACGTTTTCCAATCATTGACCTTCCAAACCACTTCTTTTTTGCGGTTCATTTCGACCACCTGTGTCTCGCCCTTGAAGTTGCCATGGCCCAGCCAGTTGCACAGCACGATGTCCCCGTTGGGCAATTCCTGGACACCGGCCACGAATCGCAGCGGAATGCCCGGAAGGTCGTGCTCGCCCAGCTTCCAGATAATATGGTTGTTATTGTCCATTTCCACCAGCGCGTGTCCGTCGCCGCAGGCGATCAGCGTGGTGCCTCGCGCGGTGCGCACGCCCAGATAAACGTTGCCGGGGGCATCGAAGGTCCGAAGCAATTTGCCGTCGGCGCCGTATTCCCAGATCTGCTGCGCCCCGCGCGCCGCCAGCAGATACGTGCCCTCGGGCGTCTTGCGGCACAGGCGGATTTCACCGGGGTCCCGGTGCGTGGCGATCTCCTTGGCCACACTCCCATCGCGCGCGATCTCGCGTATGCGAATGTCGCCGTTGACTTTCACCGCCGTCAGCACCCGGCCGTCGGCCAGGGGTTGACAGCTCCACAGGAGCCCGTCAGGGGCCCGGTAGGACCAGGCCACCGTCTTGTCCGGCGCGACCTCGAAGATGCCAGTGGTTTCCGAAGCCACGAGCACGTGATCGTTTGGCAAGGCCCACACATCGTGAGCTCTGCCAATCGGGTATTCCCAGGTCGCCTCTCCCTTGTCGTTTACGCGAATGACCGCATTCTTTCCCAGATCGCAGCAGAGAAATGGGTGGCTGACGGGCGCAGCCGCGCAGCCGGTGACAAGGAAACATGCGAACGCCAAGCAGGCCGCGCGCACCGAGTTAACGATGTGCGTCCAGGGCAGGGGCATCATAGAATTCATTGGTAACTCCTCTTACGGGGCGATGGCGGTGGTGATACCCACAAGTATCGGCACCGGCTTGTAGTTGTTTTCCGCGGGCGCGATGAAGTCGATGGACGTGATCGTCTTGGCGGGATTTGGATTCCGCCATTCCAGGCCCTGGATCATGGTGGCGAGATTGAAAGCCTTGCTGTGCCCTTGCCAGGCCACGAACGTCCCCACGTTCATCATCGCGTCGTTTATCGCGGCTGACGGCATGATCCAGTCGAGTATCTGGTTGCCTGCCTCTATCACCAAATCGGCGGAGGCGCCGTCCTGGTAATTCATGCGATAGGTGCAGACCTTGCCTGAGGTCCAGCAAGAGTCATGCAGGAAAAATATTTCGTTCGCCTTGCGTCCAACGGCGATCCTCACCATTTTCGGCAGATTCCTGTTGGTGCCCGGCAAGGCCGACATGGAGTAGAGCACGACGCAGGAGTTGGGGGCCGCGATCTGGAAAGGCACGCCGCCAAGGACTTGCCGCGTGCCGGCCAGCCCGGCAGCGTCGCGCATGTCGTATTCCCCCTGGTTGCTCCAGCCGATGATGCCCTTTTCGTGATCGTCCTTGAATCCGCGATTGGCGAAGGGGCCCAGGTCAACGGTGCTGAACGTGAGATTGGCCAGGCGCTGCCGGCGGAGCAGTTCGGCGCTCGCTCTTGAACCGTTACTGGGCGAAGCGGCGGGATCGGTCACGGGTTGCAGCCGATCGATGTTCGGCGCGCTGTGAGTTTTCGGGGGCACCGTCCAATTGCGATACGCTTTAGGATCTGGATCGGGAATCTGCCGGACCTCTTCATCGCCGCGGTATACGCAGTTACAGTCAACCCATACGCTCAGTCGCAGCAGGTCTTCGCCCTCGATCTTCACCCCGTGATGTTTGCCGCTGGTCGCCAGTTGGATCAGCGGGCTGGCGTAGGATAGTGCTGACATCGGCTTGATCGGGCCTAGAGGACCGTTGTTCACCGGCATCACGCCGGCCAATCCGTACCCGGGGCTCTTCGGGTCAATTGTCATTGCCGGCGGCAGGCCGCCCCAGATCGTGCCGCCGATCAGCGTGAGGTAGGGTTCCTTGAACGGCCAGAGCTTGGGGTCCTGAACGTTTCCCTCAGGGACTCCGCCGCGAAGTGTCAGGTCCAGCACGGCGCGGGCTTTGCCCGCTCCCTGATGGCATTTGCCGCAATTCTTGTCGAGCACCGGCTGGGCAAATCGCTCGTAGGACACGCTGACGGCAGCGCCCCAGGGCGGCGGTGTCAGCTCAACGGGTTGGATCAGCGGCTTGCTGTTGTAAGAACTAATCGCCATCGTGCTATGGCCTTCATGGCAGCCCGCGCATCCGCGCATTTCACCGGGCATCAGTCCGGTGAAACTCCGCATGGTCTGCAGGCACCGCTGGTCGGCATCCAGAAGTTGGAAGTAGACCGCCTTTCCGGGCGGAATCTTGAACGACACCATTCCGTTGTCCGGGATGGGAACGGTGCCCAGCACGCGCTTGACGGAATCAGACTGAAGGACCGATATGGACGGCCCGGATAGCTGCAGCGACTTGAACCCCATCGAGTAGGTCTTGGGGTCTTGCTGCAGCACGCGCAGGAATTTGGCCTTGCCCGGCGGAAGCCCCTCCACGCCGTCGTAGACGTTCAGGCTGTAGAGCACGCCCGGCTGGGGTTTCTCTCCAGGCTGGGGCCACCGCACCCGGTCGGCTATGACGGGCGGCTTGGCCCTGGGCCGCAGCGGCATGGCACACCACACGCCGGTGTCCGACCCCGCATAGACCAGTTCGCGATTGCCGTCCACGTCCATGAGGTACAGCCAATACGGCCCGGGCTGGTAGGGCTTGATGAAGCCGCGGGCCGACACCAGGAAATCGTCGCCGCTCAGCGGATAGGGACTCTCGAACCGCTCGAATTGCGGGCAGGGGTGGTAATGGGCCGAGAGGGTGCGGGTGTCTCCGCCCACTTCCGTCCAGGCCGCCTCCGCGGTGACCTTGTACAGTCCGTTGGGGAAGTCGCGGCCTTCATTCACGTCGATGATGCCGATCGCCCCGCCGCAGACATCGTGGTGGCCGACGCCGGCGAACATCACCCTTTGGGTCCCGGGAACGGGTCTGGCCTCCCAGATCACGTCGGGGAAGTAACTATGATTTCCCCAGTAGTGCGCCAACCCGGTGCCGTCGGGATTGACCGTCCATAGTTTCTGCAACCGCAGCTCGGTGCGATCCGTGTACTCCCAGCGCGTGTAGAGGATTCGTCCGTCGCTCAGCATGCAGGGCGTATAGTCCGGCTCGCTGTTGATGGAGATGAAGCGGATGTTCCTGCCGTCGGCATCGCAGCGGGCCAGCACGGTGCTGGGCGAATCGGGCAGGCAGCGCACGTAGGTGTTGCCCCGCGTGGTGGAAAATACGATCTTCCCGTCCGGCAGGTAGATCGGGTCTTCGTCGTGATACGGGCTGTTGGTCAACTGTCGCGACGCACCGGCGGCCCCGCCGTCGGCCGCCAGCGGCACTTCGTACAGGTGGAAGGAATTCTCGCCTCGCGGCACCAGGCTGTACACCAGTTTCGACGCGTCGAAGGAAAGGTCCATGCGCATGACGCCCCCGCTGTCGGAGGGGATCACGTCCCGCGCGGTGGCGTCGGGCCTCAGGCCGTCCAGGACCATTATGCGGTTGCTGCCTATGCGATGCAGATCGCCGCCGTAGGTGTTGCGATGCCCAGACTCATGGCCGGCGGGCGGCGAGCCGTCAATCAGCAGCACCCGCTCGAAGTCGATGGCCGGGTTGCGCATCACGATCCGCCGTTTCACCCGGCGCACTTCGAGGTAAAGCTTGGCGAGTCCCTCGTCGGTTTCGCCGGTGCTTGTGAACCCCTGGGCCTTGGCGCCCAGCCGATCCAGGTCGGCCAGTTCCGCGGAGAAATTCGGATGTTTGGGATGAGCCGCCAGCCGCCGGGCGATTTGGCGGGCGGCCTCGATTTCC
>CAZYDC010000316.1:0-6428 GCA_964646065.1 uncultured Planctomycetaceae bacterium
GGGTTCACGCCGTCGGCCGCCGTGATGGCGACCGCGAGCGGGGCCTTGGTTTTGGCGGGCTTGGATTTGTCCGCGCCGCCCTTGACGCCCTTGCCGGGTTTTTCTTTGGGTGTCTCGTCCAGCGGTTTGTCGTTGGCGTCCACGAAGCTGGGCTGGATGTAACCCAGGCGCATCAGGAGGATCGCAATGCCCAGGCCGACGGCGGCGGCGAAGCTCATTCCCGCCGTGGTGGCCGACACGCTGGGCATCCAGGGATGCGGCGAGTACGTCGCGGCGGCCACGCCCACCAGCGACACCACCCACGTCACTTCCAGCGGGACCAGCCACATTTCGATGTCCACGGCCGCACAAACCAAGAGGCCGCAGAGCAGCGACGCGTGGGCGACGAACATCGGCCAGACGTTGAAGAAATTGCCAGCCGGGGCCGGCAGGGTGCGAACGTCCAGCATGAAATAGCAGACGAAAAGCCCCGCGACCAGAATCGCCGTGGTCAGCTCGATCAGCAGGTATCGCGGCGAGATCGGCTCCTTGCAGAAGCGGCACTTTCCGCGAAGGGCGCACCAGCTCACCAGCGGGAGGTTGTCATACCATCGGATTCCCCGCCCGCACTTGGGGCAGTGGCTGCCCGGAAACACAATGCTCTGCCCGCGAGGCAATCGCCAGATCACCACGTTGAGGAAACTCCCGACGCACGCGCCGGTCGCGAAGAGGAAGATGATCCAGATGGTTTCCATGGGTCAGAACGTAACATCTATGAACAGGGAATTCAATCGAGACTCCGATCCGATTCGGACTGGTCACTTTAGTGACCCAGTTCTTCGACGCGGGTCCAGAACCGGAACTGGGTCACTGAAGTGACCAGTCCGATTTCGGATCCGAATCCATGTCGGGGGTTCACTTCTTCTTGAGATACCTTTTGTAGGGCACTCCCTCCATGAAGGCTTTGAGTTCCAACGACCGTTTTACCCCAACGTCCACGTCGATGGAAACCCGCGTGTGTGGGTAATCCCGATAATTCTGACATATCCCATGTCGAACGCTTTGCGTCAATGTATAGCGGTAAGCGAGTCTGCATTGCTTCTCGTCGCGGAGGCAACCGTCGAAGTAATCCTGGTGTCCCGCCTCCCGCCAGAAGGGGACGCGGCGCTCGGGAAGAAGATCATTCACGAGTTTTGCGACCGAGCCGTGAATTTTGCGCATCATCTGCCCGAAGTCCGATCCGATCCTGCAATAGCCCACCACGTGATAATGGTTGCTCATCAGGCTCGTTACCCACGGGAAGAACTGGTGTTCTTTGCAGTAATGATTGAACCGATCCCAGAAGACCGCTTTTGCCTGCTCGGACTCAAATGCGGGGAATTTGTCTCGACATCGCGCAGTGATAAAATAAACTTGGTTGTCAACATACCAGTGCTCGAACCGATGGTCCCCCTCAAAGACAATCGATTTTGTCGCGGAAACCTTGACGATGCGCTTGTCCATCGGTTCTACCTTATGCGGAACTGGGTCACTAAAGTGACCCGTCCGATTCTTATGTTCTCCCTCTGCCTCTCATCTGTAGTCCGAACAGCTTGATGAACCCGGTCGCGTCGGAGGGGGTGTACTCGCTGCCCATGGTGAAGCTGGCGAGTTTTCCGCTGTAGAGGCTGCTGGGGCTGGTGGTGCCCGCGACGGTCGCGCGGCCTTTGAAGAGCTTGACCTTCACGCTGCCCGTGACGTTCCGCTGCGTGGCGACGAAGAACGCGTCCAGGGCCTCGCGAAGTTCGCAGAACCACTGGCCGAAATAGACCAGCTCCGCGTACTTCAGCGCGACCTGCTGTTTGTAATGCAGGGTCTCGCGGTCGAGCGTCAGGCTCTCCAGCGCGCGGTGGGCCTCGTAGAGGATCGTTCCGCCGGGCGTCTCGTACGCGCCGCGGCTCTTGATGCCCACCAGGCGGTTCTCGACCAGGTCCACCTGCCCGACCGCGTGGCGGCCGCCCAGTTCGTTCAACCGGGCGATCAGGTCATGCCCGGCGAGTTTCTTTCCGTCCACGGCCACCGGAACGCCCCGGACGAAATCCACGGTCACGTACTGCGGTTTCGCCGGCGCCTTCGAGACGGGGACCGACATCACCCACAGGTCGTCCTTGGGCTCGTTGGCCGGGTCTTCCAGGTCCGCGCCTTCGTGCGAAATGTGCCACAGGTTGCGGTCGCGAGAGTAAATCTTCTTGACGGTCTGGGCGATCGGAATATTGCGCGACTTGGCGTACTCGATGGCCGCCTCGCGGCTGGTCAGCTCGAAGCTGGGGTCCTTCCACGGCGCGATGATCTGGAGCTGCGGCGCCAAGGCCATGTAGGTCAGCTCGAACCGCACCTGGTCGTTGCCCTTGCCGGTTGCGCCGTGCGCGACGGCGTCGGCCTTTTCCTTCAGCGCGCACTGGACCTGCGCCTTGGCGATCAGCGGCCGCGCGATCGACGTGCCCAGCATGTACAGGTGCTCGTACGTCGCCGACGCCTGGAGCATCTTGAAGCAATACTGCTCGGCGAACTCTTTGCGGAGGTCGGCCACCACGCACTTGGAAGCGCCCGACGCCAGCGCCTTCTTCTCGATGCCCTTGAGTTCGCCTTCGCCCTGCCCAACGTCCGCGGCCATCGCGACCACGGGGCAATTATACTTTTCCTTCAGCCAGGGCAGGATGACAGAAGTGTCCAGCCCGCCGGAATACGCCAACACGATTTTCTTCATGGAAGTCTCCTCAATGGGAATGATTTTACGGAGTCTGAGAGTTTTTGCAACAAGGGCGGAGGAAATGACGAATGTCGAAGGACGAATGACGAATCAATGACAAATACTCGAATGACCAATACGGAACAGATCAAATCAAGCCGCGCCGAAGAACTTGACGTCGCTTCCGTATTCGTCATTTGTCATTGGAGCATTCGTTATTGATTCGTCATTCGACATTCGACATTCGTCATTGTCGTATTTACAGTTGCCCGGTCAGCCTCTTGATGACCACTTGTCTCATGACATCGACGGGCGCGGGCCTGCCGGTCCAGATTTCGAACTGGGCGCACGCCTGGCGGATGAACATGTCCACTCCGGCGACGATCTGGCAGCCGTCGGCGCGGGCCTGGCGGAGCAGGCGGGTTTCGATGGGGCTGTAAATCACGTCGAACACGACGCGGACGGAGGAGGGGATTTCCTCCAGCGGCGAGTCGTTCTCGTGCGGGTGCATTCCGATGGGCGTGCAGTTGATGAGGATTTGCGCGTCGGTGCGTGGCAGGTGCTCGAGCGTGGAGAAGCGGCAATGGAATTCGCCGGCCAACTGGGCCGCGCGGTCCAGCGTGCGGTTGTACACGGTCACGTCGGCCCCGAAGTGTTTGAGGGCCGCCAAAATCGCCCGGGCCGATCCGCCCGCGCCGATCACCGCGACGCCGCGCCCATTCAGGTCGCGCCGCTGGATCAGCATTTCGGCGCAGAGGGAGTCGATGGCGGAGGCGTAGTCGGTGTTGTCGCCCTGGAGCAGGCCATCGCAGATCGTGATGGTGTTGATCGCGCCGATCTGGGCCGAAAGCTCGTCGCACCGGTCGGCCCCGACGTAGTTCAAGGCATTTTGCTTGTGCGGGAGCGTGACGCTCAGGCCTCGCCAGTCCAGCCAGGGGCGCTCCATCAGGGCGTCCATGAACCGCTTGAAATTGTCCGCGCCCGGCTGGACTTCCAGCCGCACGTACACGGCGTCCATCCCGGCGGCCTCGAACGCGGCGTTGTGAATGGCCGGGCTGAGCGAGTGGCCGATCGGGCAACCGATCACGCCGTAAACGTCCGTCGCGTGCCCGATGCGGTCCCACCGGTAGAGGTTTTTCAGGTCGTCCACGGTCGGCTGCCCGGGTGCGGACTCCTTGCCTTTCCGCGGGGAGGCGAACGTGGCGAAGGCGCCGAATTTCCTGGCCAGAATCCTGCCGGCGATTCCCGCCTCGCCCATGGCCAGCGAGATGGTCGGCTTTCGGCAGCGGCGCAGAACGTCCAGAGCCCGCAGCGCGTCCTGGGGCCCGGAGGCGGCGAAGGCGATCTTGCTCACGGCGGCGGGGGAGGATTCAAACCGGCCGGCGAGGCCCTCCAGGTCCGGCAGGTTTCCCGTGAAATCGTGGACGCTCAGGATGGCCTTGTCATACGGGAAGTCCGCCGGGGCCGCGTCGGCGTCGATGTCCACCAGCACGTCGGGGCATTCCGCCGCTGCGCGGAGCAATTCGAGCCTGGCCTCTTCGGTCCCCTGGTAGCGGCCGCCGAACCTGGCCGGGCGGCAGGTGACGATGACAGGCCGGGGCGCCGCCGCGAGCAAGTCGCGCAATTCCGCGGGCGTGGGAACGGGCAGAAGGTGGTCCAGGCGGAATTCGAGCAGGTCGGCCCCCGCGGCGCTTTGGGAGAGCATTTCGTGGCGCAGGGTTTTCAAGTCGCCGCAGGCCAGCGAACAGATCAGCCGGGTCTTTCCGTCAAAAACAATCATGGCCATCCCAAGGGTGGCATGGCGACGTTGTTTGTCGCCATGCGAATGGTCGCGCGATCAAGCATGGCGATAAACAACATCGCCATGCCACCCGTCAACGGACGGCCATGATATCAGATTCAACGGGTAAAGGGGCAAAGGAAAATGTGGCAGGGGCATCTTGCCCATGTCCGTTGTTCCTTCTGTTTTTTCTTTGCACAACCGCAACCGCGAAGACACGCCCGTAGGGGCGGATACGCCCCCGAAAAGGGACGGTCCCGAAAGGGGGGCCCTCAGGCAGACTCTATTTCACCGGGATCCATTGCCCGGTCTTGGGGTCCAGTCTGGCCTTTCCGTCCTCGCCGTAAACCACGCCGGTCATGTCCTTATAGGGTTTCTCGTGCAGGGTGTTTTCCTTCGTCCAGTGTTCCGGATCGTCCTTCCATTTTCGCTCTTCGGGTTTGGCCGTGGGCGAATCGCTCTTGCCGGGGTTGTGCACGAGCAGCAATGTCTTGTTGGTGGGGTCCTTAATGCCCTTGATGACCATATCCATGTACTTTGCCGCGGTCAGCAGCGAGTAGCTGGGATAGTCCCACCGGACCGTGAAGTCGGGGGTGATTTGGTCGAGGTTGGGCTCGGGCAGGTATCGGACGAAGTACCAGCGGTAAACCCATTCCGCCGTGATCTCCCTGTCCTTGGTGTCCTTGTAGTGTGCGTTAACGGGCCATTGGATCTCAGGCTGCTTTGATTGGAGCTGGAACCTGCGCTTGCCGTACTTGAGGAAATCGTCATACAGTTTAGTGGCGTGCTCTTTGCTCATGTCGCCCGAGGCGGCTTCGGTGATGAAGGCGTCGGTGCCCATCTTCCAGACGTAGTTCTTCTCCCCCGATTCGTTCTTGACGATCCAGTCAAACAGTTGCTTGTCCCTGCCGGCGTCTCCGGCGAAGGCCATCAGGCGGCAATAAATATTCTCGAATTCGCCGATGTACTGATTGGTGAGAACGGCCGGCTGTTCGGCCGTGGATTTCTTCTGGCGGGCCTGGTCCGCCTTATTAAATGCGTTCTCGTCGCGGGTGCTGGGAAGCCTGCAGGCGTCCAGGAACGAGCAGGGGGGGTAAGACATGTAAGCGCTGAGCTTGCCGCCCTGGCAGTACTTGGGGTTGCTCTCAAGGTCTGCCACGGTCTTGGACGCATCGAGGATCACATCCGGTTTGGAAACCACCAGCGGCTCGGTCAATCGGCAGACAAGGTACAGACGGTGGTATCTATCGAGCATCACCGTCCCGCTCTTTCCGTCCTTGGCCACTTTGGGCAGTTTGGTGGGCAATTTGGTCAGGTAGGCCTCGACCATCTTCCAGGTTTCCTTGTCGTATTGAAGGTCCTGGAGGGCCTCCAGGCACTCGCGGTTGGGGATCGTGCCGTCGATCAGGGCCACGGTGTTCTGCTCCAAACCGGCCTTGATCTCGTCGAAATTTTTCTTGGTCAGCCCGACCTTCGCGCCAAGCTTGGGCTTGGGCACCACCACATAATCGACTTGCGCGATGGCCAAGCCGGCCGTAAAGGCCACGATCAATGCACCCATGAGTGCTTTCATGTCGCTACTCCCAGTTGAACAGTCATTGCTCCTGCCGGCCGGCGGGCAGGTTCGTTGATGGTCGGCCATCCGATCCGTCGAGCCCTGAGGCGATCCAGGGCGATCGGGGCCGCTAACCGTCCGAAAACGCCGGCGCCTATATAAATATACTCTGTTCCCGAGTGTTAAGACAAGGGGTAAAAAGAAACGGCGTTCACCCCGGAGGGCACAGTCGTTCCTGTCCGTCCATCGGACACCCTGAACTTTGAAAACGGCGTTTTAGTCGCTGAGGTCGCTGAGGAAGCTGAGGGAAGAGAAGAAAAGAGAAATGAATTTTCTTTCTGTATTCTTACCTTCATTCCTATTCTTTGCTTTTCTCAGCTTCCTCA
>CAZYDC010000317.1:0-6425 GCA_964646065.1 uncultured Planctomycetaceae bacterium
CGCGGACTGGCGAACAAAGGACGGGCCGTTCCATAGCGCGGGCGGGTTCCTTCGCAGCCTGGCCGAGGTGCTGGACCTTTCCACGGCGCAGGTGCTCACGCTTCGCGAGCGAAGTTCCGACGGCCTGGAGTATGTCTGCCAGGTGGACGTGCGATACGTCCAGCCGGCGGAGACATCCGAAACGACGGCGGGACGGTCTGCCCGCGCGGGCTCTGCCGCCGGGCGGTCCGCAGCGCCGGGCGCCGCGATGCTGAAATCTTCCGCCGACGCCGGCCAGTTGGCCGCGAACGTCGCCGCCGCTATCGCCGCCCTTCCCCATCCGGAGCTTGTGGGTCCGCTGGCCGCGACACCCGCCAACCTGCGCGTTGCCGTGACCGCCTTGTGCGACTTTGAACGCTGCCCGATGTTCTTCCACTGGCGATACGACCTAGGCGTGCCGGAAAGATTCCTGCGTGACGCGGGCATCTTGCCCGCGTGTGTCGCAGGCGTCCCGCCCTCGTGTGTCGCAGGCGTCCCGCCTGCGTCCGGGGTTTCTTCCTTCAATCAACAGCAAAAGCAACAACAGCAACGGCAAGACGCGGACAAGATGTCCGCGACACGCGAGGGCAAGATGCCCTCGCCACACGCGGGCGAGACGCCCGCGTCACACATGGGCGGGACGCCCATGCCACACGCATTAGACGCCGCGACGGCGGGGACGATTTTTCATCGCTGCATGGAGTTGACGGATTTCGGCGCGGAAGCGCACCAGGGCGACGCGCAAAGGCTGGTGCAGCGGGTACTGGCCGAGATGGGGCTGGACGAGCAAGTGGACGCGTCCGCCTTGGCCGCGGACCTGGAAGGAATGCTCGCCAAATTCCAATCGCACGAGCTGTGGGCCAAGCTCCGGGCGGCCAAACGCACCGACCGCGAACTGGCGTTCGAGACCCAGGCGCCGGGCCTAGTGCTGCGCGGGCAGATCGATCTGCTATACCAGGACGGCGCGGACAGATGGCACATTGTGGACTACAAGTCCAACCGGATCGGCCCGGAGGGGGTCGCGCCGCACGCCGCCCAATACGAGTTGCAAATGCTCGTGTACGCCATGGCCGCGCGCGGCCACGTGGGCACGCCGCCGGCCGAGGCGACACTGTATTTCCTCCGCGCGGGCGCCGGCCACACATTCCAAATCACGCCGGATTCATTGGACCAGGCGCTCACGCGGGTCGGGAAGCTTGCGGGCGAATTGGCCCAGGCGCGCCGCAACGGCACCTTCGCGCGGCGTCAATGCAAAGCGTGCGAATACTGCCCGTACGGAGCGTTGTGCGAGACATAGTCTTCCAAACACCGCCGCAGCTTTCGGCGATCAGATTTTCTCTTTCTCTTTGAAAACGTTGGAGTAGAACAGTCCGGCCAACGCGCCGCCCACGAGGGGCGCCAGCCAGAAAAGCCAGAGCTGCTGGAGCGCCCACCCGCCGACGAACAGGGCCGGGCCCGTGCTGCGAGCGGGGTTGACCGACGTGTTGGTGATCGGAATGCCGATGAGGTGGATGAGCGTCAGGGCCAGGCCGATGGCGATGGGGGCAAAGCCCACCGAGGCCAGCTTGTCGGTGGCCCCGCAAATGACGATCAGGAACATGAAGGTCAGCACGACCTCCGCGACCAGGGCCGAGGACAAGGGGTATCCGCCGGGCGAGTGCGCGTCGAACCCGTTGGCCGCGAAACCGCTGTCCAGCGTGAAGCCCGGCTTCCCGCTGGCGATGACGTAGAGGATGGACGAGCCGATCACGGCGCCGACAACCTGGGCGAGGATGTAGGCGGGCACCTCCCGCCAGGGGAAGCGCCGGCCCGAGGCCAAGCCCACCGTCACCGCCGGATTAAGGTGGCACCCGGAAATGTGCCCGATGGCGAAGGCCATCGTCAGCACCGTCAGGCCGAACGCCAGGGCGACCCCCACAAAGCCGATGCCCAGGCCCGGAAACGCGGCCGCCAAAACGGCGCTGCCGCACCCGCCGAAGACCAGCCAGAAGGTTCCCATGCATTCCGCGACCATTCGTTTGACCAGAGACATAATGTTCTCCTTCGCGTCATATTTACAATGATAGGCGCGGGTCAACGAATCGGGGGCCCCGAGTTTTTTACAATCCCAGGATTCGCCGGGCATTCCTGTGGCAGATGTTGTGGATGTCCTGATCCGTGATGTCGGCGGAGAGAAGTGAGCCGATACCCTGGTGCTCGTCGAACCAGGGCAGATCGGTGCCGAAGAGCAGCCGGTCGCTGCCGGCGCCCTCGACGAGTTTCTCCACGGCGCCGCGAATGCCCAGGACGCTGGTCAGTTCCAGGTACGTGTTGGGGAACTCGCGCGCGATGGCCGTCGCCTCGTCCCAGCAACTGTTCAGGCTGTGGCCCAGAAGGAACGTCACGGCGGGATACTTCGCCGCCACTTTGCGGACCTCGGCGGCGCCGTCATTCGGCGAGCCGCCCCAGGTGTGCATGAGGACCGGCAGTTTACGCTCCTGCGCGAATTCCAGCGCGGGGGCGTAAGCGTCGTCGCTCATCGCGGTGTGGTGATAATCGGCCAGGAACTTCAGGCCGACGAACACGTCCCGCAGGCCGTCGAACCTGGTCAGGTCGCGCCGAATGACCTGCGGATATTGCGGGTTGACGGCCAGGTACGCGCGGAAGCGTCCGGGGCACGCTCGCACGGCCTTGACGGCGCACGCGTTGCCCAACTGCGGCGTGAACAAGGCCCAGTGATGCGAAAAAATCGCCCAGCGCACGCCGGCAGCGTCCATGTTGCGAAGCATTCCCTGCCACGTGGCCAGCGGGAAATAAATTCCGGCAACGCTCCCCATGTGGGCATGCATGTCGTAGATCGGGCAGGAATCGCTCTTGCCCTTTCGCCAGAATTCCTCCGCCAAGGCCGAGCCGGGACGAATGGGCGTCGGTTTCGCGACGGGTTTCATGTTCCTCGCTCCTGTCGGAAGGTGATGCGGAGCGTGATGCGCGGCGGCCATCCCGGGCCGCCGCGTCCGGAGGTGGCGGCCAGGGATGGCCGCCACCCACAACTGAGGGAATGCGTCGTGCGGGTCATTTCTGCACCCCCGCGATAATGCGCTCTAGATTTCCCGAGGCGATGCTTTGCTTGTCGGCCTCGGGAATGTCCGCGTGCCGCAGCGCCAGCATCATGCCGCCATGGTCCCACGCGGGGAAGCCCGTTCCGAACAGCATCCGCCCTCCGCCGTACGTTTTGACAAAATCCGCGATCCCGCCCGCGACGATCTGCGTGCTGAATTCCAGGTACACGTCGGGGTAGGTCTCGATCAGCGGGCGGAAGTACCGATCCGAACCCCACAGCCCGGTGTCGGAAATAATGCACACCAGCCGGGGGAAATCCTTCAGGAGGTCGTACAGCACTTGCCACGAGCGGTTATCGTGTTCGCCGCTTCGATAGATCAGCGGCGTGCGCGTATCGACCATTTTTTCCAGCCATCGACCCATGACCTCGCGGCGGAGCAGGTAACGGTGCTCGTTGGGGAAAACCCGCAGGGCGAGAATGTTGGCCCGCGCCATCTGGGCGAAGAACTCGTCGGGGCGGGCCATCTCGCGGGTCTGGGTCGGCAGGATCGTCCAGCAGCCGCCCAGGCGGTCGCGATACGGCGCGATCTCCCTGGCCAGGAGGCGATTGCCTTCCTGGGCGGACACGTCGCGCTGGGCCACGTGCCAGACCAAGGCCCGCGCGATGCCCGATCGGTCCATCTCGGCCAGCAGCGACTTGGCCGTCGGCGCCGGCCGGTCCATGGCGATCGTGGGCAGGCCGATGAAGCAATTGCTGTCGAAGAACTCCATTGGGTTACGTGTTCCTCTTGACGATGCGGACCTGGTTGCCCTGGGCGTTGTAGCAGATTTCGTCCATGTAGGCCCGCATGAGCATGATGCCTCGGCCGTTGGGTTTTTCCAGGTTCTCGTCGGTGGTCGGGTCGGGCACGATCTTGGGATCGAAACCGGGCCCCTGGTCGGTGATCGTGATGATCGTGCGAGTATCGTCCACGTCGAAAACCACCTGCACCTTCTTGGCCGGGTCGCGGCGGTTTCCGTGACAGATGGCGTTGGCCAGTCCTTCCTCCAGCGCCAGCTTGATGGCGAAGACCGACGCCTCGCTGTAGCCGTGACGTGAAATCTCGGTCAGCAGACGTTCCTCCACGTCCCTGACCGCGTTCCACTCGGAAGGTATGATCATTTCTTTCACATCGATCCCGACACCCTGCGGGTGACACTGTTGGGCAAGACCCATGCGGAGAACTGCCCATGCTACGTTCTAGGCCGCTTCCAGCTCCGCCACCGCCTGCTCCCGCGTCTGCGTGACGTGGAAGACCTCGCTCAAACGGGTGATGACGAACACCTCGTAAATCGCCGGTTGGACGTTGCACAGGCGCATGTGACCGTGGCGCTCGCGCACGTGCTTGTTGAGGGTGATGAGCTTTCCCAACATGCTGGAGGACATGTGGGCCACGCTCGCGAAATCCAGGGCGATGCGGGGCTTGTCCGCCGCCGCCACCAGGCGCTCGAGTTGGCGAGAAATTTCCGCGATGCTGATTTCGTCCAGGATCTTCTTGTCCACCATCTCCGCGATGGTCACGTTGCCTTGCGTGGACACCTTGATCCTTGAATTCTGCTGGGCCATGAGCGTCTCCTTATGGCGGCTCGCCTGCGCCTCGGCCAAACTCGTCGCTCGACCCGAAGGCTCGCGACAAGCCGAAGTCCCGCGGCGGGAAGAATGGATGGTAATTTCAGACAGCGTGGATTGTCAAGCGCGAGGTTTTAAAGACCGGGTACCGAATACCGGAAACCGTAAGACCGGATACCGTGAGCCCGTTATTCTTCGCCGTTACGGTATCCGGTCTTCCGGTATCCGGTATTTATGAATGTCTGGAGACCGCCTGGATGATATTGACCACCAGGCTGACCGCCAGTGCGGCGGCGGCGGCGATGAGGAAGATTTTCAGGTTCCGCGTGTCGGTCGAGGGCAGTTCGACCGTTTCGGCGCCCTCGGACTGATCCTGGCCAAGCTGGCTGAGGACGGAGGAGTTGATCGTCTTGCGGGCCTGCAGCGGCGGCTGGCCCGCGGCGATGGCCTCCAGGTCGATCAGCAGGTCCTTGGTCGATGCGTACCGTCGGTTGCGGTCCTTGGCCATCATGACCTCGACGACCTCGCCCAGGCCCGAGGAAAGGCTGGTGTTGAGGTGGTCGGGCGGGATGAGCGGTTCCTTGAGGTGCATGTGCATGACGGCGGCGGGCGTGGGGCCCTCGAAGGGGACGCGCCCGGTCACCAGGTGATAGAGCGTGGCGCCCAGCGAATAGATGTCGGCCCGGAAATCGATGTTGACCTCGCCGCGAATCTGCTCGGGGCTGATGTAGTACGGGGTTCCGAACGCCCGCCCGGCCTCGGCCTGGGCGGCCTGGGCATCGCTGGCGGCGCGGGCCAGGCCCATGTCGGCCAGTTTCGCCACGCCGCTCTTGGTCATCATGATGTTCTTGGGCTTGACGTCGCGGTGGATCAATCCGCGGCTGTGGGCGTGTTCCAGCGCGCGGGCGATCTGGATAATCACCTTGAGCGCGTCGGCCTCGGCGAACACCTTGCCGTCGGCCATCTCGTCGAAGAGCGTGTGGCCCTCGACGTATTCCATGACGAAATAGTGGTACCCGTTGGCCTCGCCCACGTCGAAGGCCTGCACGATGTTGGCGTGGTTAAGCCTGGCGGCCGCCTTTCCCTCTTTGTAAAAACGCTCGACGTATTCGACGTTTTCGGAGAGTTTCTTGGGCAGAACCTTAATGGCCACCAGGCGGTCGAGGCTCAGTTGGCGGGCCTTGAACACGGTCGCCATCGCTCCGGCGCCCAGGCGTTCCTCCAGGCGATAGCCCGGGATCTGCGTGCCCTTGCGGCTCTCCTCGATGCGGGTCTTGATCCGCTGGAGCTGCTTGCTGGTCACCACGCCTTCCTGAACCAGAACGTCCGCCAGCGTCTGCTGGCTTTGTTCCCTCAGGGCCAGGCACCGATCGATCTCTTCCTGCGTGGCGAGATTGTTCTCCACCACCTGCCGGCCCAGCTCGGTGTTCATCGAGGCCGCGGCGCCGTTTGCCTTCTGCTCGCTCATTCTGTAAGTCCTGGATTCACATGGCGAAAATGCTGCGTTCGGAAATGCCGAATTAGTAAATGATAAAACAACCCTCACGTAGGGTCAAGCCGATCCTGACAAACATTAACTCTTTATTAATGATACGGCCCGCTTTTCAAGAAGTTCCATGAAGATTTACGCCGCGTCATGTTCCGGGTGCTGCCCGTTCGTCGACAAATGTCCGATGACCCGAGGTTATCGTTCCAAAATGTCCTACAGCGCCGACAGGCAAGCCGACGTTAGATCCAGCTTGCCCGCCATCGTTCTCGA
>CAZYDC010000318.1:0-6399 GCA_964646065.1 uncultured Planctomycetaceae bacterium
CGTTTGTTCTGTTACAAGACCTTCGATTTTCCACCACTTAAATTGGAGGAGAACCTCTTTTAATTATTACTCGCCGGTCCCCACTTCATCGTCGACTTCCATCCGCTGGGGACGATCAAAGAAAAAGCCGGCGAGCCCGAGTGTCGGTCCCGCCGGCCTGTACGATCGGTGAGGAATGCGGAATCAGATTATGCCGGTCCGGTGGTCGCCGTCGGCGTCTTGGCCGGAGTGGTGGTGGCCGGAGTGGTGGCGGCGGGAACGTTGGCCGCCGGAGCAGTGTTATCCGCGGGACCGGCGTTCACTGTGGGAGTGGTCGGCGGGGTGGTTTCCTTTTTGCAGCCAACCAACGGCAGGGAGAACGCCAGTACGGCCACCAGCATCAAGGTCAGCGTCAGCTTCATGAGTCGTTCCTTTCGAGTAGCGAGTTTCCAAGTGATCCGCCCGGCCCCAAGCCTTCGGCGGCACGACATTGGTAGTATCTTTACCCGTCCCGGACGAGATTTCAAGAAGGAACTTGCGAAAATGCGATTCGCGGATAAAGCGTGAGCGACACAGAGGCGCAGAGAGACAGAGAGAAGAATTCAAACGACAAAGAAGCGACAAAAGAACATTGAGAACGCCCGGACGCTTTGTGTGGAACAACAGAATCGCCGGTGAAAGAATGAAATCAATGTTTCTTTCACTGCGAGCTCTGCGTCTCTGTGTCGTAAGTCTCTTGGGTTTTCCCCATGCCGGAAATCTTGTCGCTCACCCGTTGGAGAAAAAGGTCAGTCGCTCTAAAGCTCCCGGCGTTCTTTTGCCGATGGGCAAGGAACGGCCGGTGCGGTTTTTGAACCTCGGCCGGGCATAAAATAAAGTATGAAAATCCACTTGAGCCCGTTGGGGGCTTGGTAAAATAGTTACGGACACGGTTGGACGGTTTAACAGTTACAGTAGAGGACATTATCCATGTCACGCCAAGAGGAAGAGTTTGAACCCATCGGCGACGAGCCGGAGCAATATGTCCCTGCCGTCTTCGCACACTCCGCCGCGGAAGCCGAATTCTACCGCGACCTGCTCAAGGATCACGAGATCCCGGCTGTCCTGGGCACCGAGGATGAGGTCGCGGACGCCGAGCGCCCGATCATCAGTCGCGGCGTTCCGGTGCTCGTGCCCGACGCCTTCCTCGAAGAGGCCAGCGAGGTCATCGCCGACCGCGAGGACCTCGACGAGTACGACGACGAACTGGAAGACGAAGAGGATGAGGACGACGACGAAGAACTCGAACTCGACGACACTGAAGACGACGAGGACGAGGACGAGGAAGAGGAAGACGAAGAGGATGAAGAGGATGAGGAAGACGATGAGGACGAGTTCGTAGACGACGAGGAAGAAGAAGAGGAAGAGGAAGAAGAGGAAGAGGACCTCGAAGAGGAAGAGGTTGAGGAAGAGGACGACGAGGAAGAAGAAGCGGCTGAGGAAGAGCCGTAGGAATACCAGGCGTTTCCCCAGACGTGTTTTGACCCCCGTACAAAATAAATCACCAAGCTCAGCAAGGCCACCAAGAGCAGCAATAAAACACTCAAATTCCTTGTGCTCTTGGTGCCCTTGGTGTTCTCCGTGGTTCATGCCGTTTCTTTTTGTTAAGGACTCTTAGTTTTCTCTGCGTCCTCCGCGTCTTTGCGGTGAGCCCCCATTTTGCCGTTTTCGCGCAATTCGACGAATTCGTGACGATCTTCCCTCCCGCGATAGCCGATAGTGGACATGTACCCTATTGGACAGGAGACGATCGATGCAGCAAAAAGAATCTACCGAGGAAGCCACCTTCGACGGCCCCGACCGACGCGACGATGATCGCCGTGTTCGAGGCCCGGATCGCCGCATGGGGCTGGACCGCCGCCGCGGGGCGGGAATCCGGCGGACCGAGGACCGCCGCAGCGCCGAGGAAGGCGAAATGACGCCCGACCAGTTCGAGTTCCTCCGGGCCGTCAACGAGTACAAGCAGGTCAACCATCGCCCCTTCCCAACCTGGACCGAGGTGCTGGATATTATCACCGCACTGGGTTACAGGAAAGTTGCGGAACGGCAAGACCTGGTGTAGAATGTAGCGGCAAGCAAAGGTTGAGGAACATGATCGCCAGCGAGTATCTCGGTACGCAGATGCACCTGGCCACGGTGGTGGCCCCGGTGGCGATTTATTTTTTGATCCTGGGTTTGCTCAATTCCCGCAAGCATCCGCAACTGATCACAGGCCGGCAGGACGTCGTGCTTTTGGCCGCGGCGCTGAGCCCGGCGCTGATATTGCCCCTGTCCGATTCCCTGGGCGGCCCAGCCCTGGCGATGCTCGCGGTGGCGCTGGCGGCCCTGGCCGTCGGAACCCTGGCGCGCGGCACGTCCAGCGGCAGCTACGTGGTGTACAACCTCACGCACAAGCAGGCGCAGCAGGCCCTCGAAAGGGCGCTCTCTGCCCTGAACATCCGCTACGACTGCCAGGGCAGGCGAATCAACCTGCCCGACCACCAGGCCTACATGGAAGTCACCTCCTTCGCCCTGCTCCGCAACGTCAGCATCCGCATGAGGCAGGGCAGCCCCGACCTCTGCCGCCGCGTGGCGGGCCAGTTGGGCGGCGTGCTGGGAGGCATCGAGGCGCAGACCAGTTCCATGGCCGTGGGACTGCTGATCGTGGCCACCGCGCTGCTGCTGGCCCCCTTGGTCACCGTCGTCCATCGCGCCCCGGAAATCGTCCGTATCCTCACCGATCTGCTGCACTGAAAGACGAAGAAGTTCGTAGTTCGCAGTACGTAGTTCGGAGTTCCGAGTGTGCGGACCCCCATGTGCTATGAACTTCGTACTACGAACTACGTACTTCTTTTCCCCCCTTCTTTTCGGGTAAACTCCCCGTCATGCCAACATCAAAAAAATCGTCGAGCATTCATTGCAGCGGAATCCTGGTGACGGACGCGTTGAGCGGGCCGCTGGACGCGTACCCGGTGCCGCGAGTTCGCGTGCAGAGCGTGACCCAGAGCGTCCGCTTCATGCCCGGCGGCGGGGCGGGCAACACCACCGGCGCGCTGGGGAAGATGGGCCTTCCGGCGGCGGTGTTCTCCAAGGTGGGCGACGACCCCAACGGCGCGTTCCTGATTCGCGAACTGGCGCAGGCCGGCGTGGACACCTCCGGTATCCGCGTGTCCGCCGCCGACAGCACGCCCTTTACCTTCGTGGGAATCCACCCCGACGGCGACCGCACGTTCATCCACACGCCCGGCGCCAACAAAACTTTCTGCCCCGCCGACCTGGACCTGGAGCGGCTCTTCGACGCCCGCTTCCTGCTCTACCAGGACCTGTGGGTGCTGCCCAAACTGGACGGCCAACCGGGCGCCGACCTGCTGGCCGAGGCGCAGCGGCGCGGCGTCGTCACGCTGCTGGACGAGTGCTGGGGCCTGGGTCCGAATCGCGATCTGTACGAAACCATGCTCCCGCACTGCGATTATGTCCTGCCCAGCCTGGACGACATGCGGGCGATCTATCCCGATAAATCGCCCGACGCCATCGCCGAGCACATACTCTCGCTGGGCGCGAAAACGGTCGTGCTCAAAATGGGCGCCGAGGGTTGCCTCGTGGCCTGGACAAAACGGGGACAGACACCAATTTCAAACAGCGAAATTGGTCTCAGTCCCCATTTTGTCCGCATCCCGGCCGTCGCGACCAAGGTCGTGGACACCACCGGCGCGGGCGACTGTTTCGACGCCGGATTCCTCGCCGGCCTCTGGCAGGACATGGACCTGGAATCCTGCGCCAAAATGGGCGCCGCCTGCGCGTCCTTCTGCATTCAAGCGGTGGGGGGGACGACGGGGATTCCAACTCTTGATAAGGTGCGAGAGCGGGCGGAAGAGAAGTAATCGGTAATCCGTAACCGGTAATCGGTAAGAGGTCTCGCTTGTTTCTTGCCGTTCCCGATTACCGTTTACCGATTACCGATTACGCCGTTTGGGTGCCCCCAAAAAGAAAACGCAGAGAGAAGAATAATTTTCTTCTCTCTGCGTCCTTAGCGTTCTCTGCGGTTGAGTCTTTGTCGTTACAGCCCGGCGATGCGTTCGACCAGGTCGGCGGTGCGGCTGCTATAGCCCCACTCGTTGTCGTACCACATCGTGACCTTCACCATGTCGTTGTCCAGCACGATGGTGTTGGTCGAGTCGAACAGCGAGCTGTGCGGGTTGCCGACGATGTCGCTGGAGACGATCGGGTCGGTAATGTATTCGATAATGCCCTTCATGGGTCCTTCGGCCGCCTCGCGGATCGCCTCGTTGATCTCCTCGATGGAGGTCTTCTTGGCCGACAGGAAGGTCAAGTCCGTGATCGAGCCCGTGGGCACCGGAACGCGGAGGGCGTAGCCGTGCAGCTTGCCCTTCAGGGACGGGATGACCTCGCCCAGGGCCTTGGCGGCGCCGGTGGTCGAGGGAACGATGTTGACCGCGGCGGCGCGGCCGCGACGCTTGTCCTTGTAGGGCATGTCCAGGATCGCCTGGTCGTTGGTGTACGCGTGGATCGTCGTCATCAGGCCCTTGACGATGCCGAATTTCTCGTGCAGCACCTTGCAGACCGGCGCCAGCGAGTTGGTCGTGCAGGAAGCGTTGGAAATCGTCTTGTGCGAGGCGTTGAGCAGGTTGTCGTTGACGCCCAGGACGATGGTCGCGTCGGGCTTGTCCTTGGCCGGGGCGCTGAGCAGCACGCGCTTGGCGCCGGCGAGCAGGTGGCTGTCATATCCGGCCTTGCCCTCGACCGCCTTGGCCGTGAACTTGCCCGTGGACTCGATCACCACGTCCACGCCCAGCTTGCCCCAGGGCAGCTTGGCCGGGTCCTTCTCGCTCAAGACCGGGATCTCCTTGCCGTTGACGACCAGCACGCCCTGCTTGGCGACGACTTTTCCGGGGAAACGCCCTTGCGTCGAATCGTATTTGAGCATGTAGCCCAGCATGTCCGCGTCGAACATGTCGTTGATGGCCACCACGTCAAATTTCTCGGGCTTCTGCGCCATAACCCTGAACACCAGCCGCCCGATGCGGCCGAAACCGTTGATGCCGACTTTCACTGCCATGGTTCTGATTCCTTTCCGTTTTTGGAAAACTAGCGTAACTACTGTGTCGGATGCCGCCGCGGCAAATCCCCTCCACCGCGGTAACAAAACTTTAGTGTATTCGCGGCTGACTGTCCAGCGAAAAAAACAAAGAACAACCTCGCCACGAATTGCGCGAATTACGCGAAACAGATCATGTCAGAAGAAACGGCAAGAAACAGCCCGGACGCGAAAACGGCAAAGAGAAATTCTTCTATTGCCGTTCCGCTTGCGGCTTAGCAGCCCGTTGAAAAAGTAGCATGGGCATCTTGCCCATGAGTCTCACGGGCGTCCCGCCCGTGCAAATGCCCAAGAACATGGGCAAGATGCCCATGCGACTCATGGGCGAGACGCCCATGCTACGCCGGATGGCCTTTTTCAACGGGCTGTTAGCATCTGTTGTTCACGGGGAAGAAAAAGAAACAGATGCTAAGCCGCAAGCGGAACGGCAAGAACGACGTTTTTTCGTTGTTTCCGCGTAATTCGTGGCGAAGTCGTTCGTTGCTGTTGAAAGACGCCCCAAGGCCCTTGGCAAATCGCCCGCGATGGGATATCCTGTTATGACGTTCTCGTTATTTTGCCAGGGAGAAGTTTATGACCGAAAACGCCGCCGGCCAGCCTGTCACGCGTGTCGAATGCCGTGCTTCCAACGACCCCTTCGTGCGAAGACTTATCATTGTCGCCATGATCCTGGGCGCGGCGGCGTGGATGATCGAGGACCACTACGTGGCGGGCAACTATTGGAAGCGGGATGATTTCAACGACAACCTCTCGTTCCTGTTCAACCATTACCTTCCGTTCGTGCTGGTTCCGCTGGGGCTGCTGTTGCTGGCCCGGGCCTGGTTTGAGCGCGGCCGCCGCCTGGTGGCCGACGAAAAAGGCGTCGGATTCGCCGGCAAGGACCCGATCGCCTGGGACCGGATCACCCGAATCGACGCTGCCCTGCTGGGCTCCAAAGGTCTGCTGATCCTGCATTACCTCCAGGAGGGGCAGGACAAAGTCGAAAAGACCCTCAAGTTGGATTCGTACAGCTTCCGCAATTTCCGCGACCTGGTCGCACTCGCCGAACGCCAGGTCCCGGCGGAAAAAATCCAGCGATAGACCCGGCTCACCCGCCAAGAAAGAAAACTCACCGCGGAGACGCAAAGAACGCAAAGAACGAAGATGAAATAGGTTTTTTTCTTCTTTTTGGTTCTCATCCAATTTAAGTGCCTAACGCACTACGAAAGTCCCCACATAACCTAGGTTGGATTTTATCGCTTTTTGCCAACGACAAAACACCAAAGGGGTTCATCCGGCGGAATCGT
>CAZYDC010000319.1:0-6399 GCA_964646065.1 uncultured Planctomycetaceae bacterium
AAGTACGATTTCTTCCCGGTCAGCCTGGCCAGGTACGCCAATCGCGGCCTGAAGGACGACAAGGCCGCCGGGATCGTCGGCTGGACCAACCAGGAGGACAATGACAATCGCAACCTGCCCGTCGGCAAGCAGGTTTTCGCCGACGTGCCGTTCGATATCTCCACGCCCAAGTCGATCGTCGTGCTGTACTCGCTCTCGGGCGCCAACAAGGACCTGCCCAAGGAGGTCAAGGGCATCGAGGTCAAGCGCCGCGCCGACGCTCTGTTGTTCCTGCACACGCAGGCCTATGGCAACGCGCCCAAACCGTTCGCCTACCGCGTCAATTACGCCGACGGCACGACGGCCGACATCGCCATCGAAAGCGGTAAGCAGACCTGCGACTGGTTCAGCGACGTGGCGCCCTTCGCCGACTCGATGGCCGCCAGCGGGACCGTCGTCGGCTGGCGGGGCGACAACCACCTGCGCAAAGACCTCAATATCCTGCTCTACGAGTGGGCCAATCCGCACCCCGACAAGGAAATCGCCACGGTGGATTTCCTGACCGTCAAGGAAAGCGACTACGGGCCGGTGCCGATCCTGATCGGCCTGACCGCCGCGACGATGCGATCCGACACCGGAGTGGTCGTGGACGTGATCGGCACCTCCGGAGTGAAGGTCAAGCTCGGCACGCAGGTGACGGACATCTATTACACCGGCGTGGCCGGCCTGCCCAAGGACCACCCCTACTACGACCAGGCCCTCGCCGCGCACAAGGCAATGGTCGTCGGCCAGAAAGTGCAGATCCTGGACGACGTGGTGACCAAGAACTCGGCCGGTCAGCGGATCGCCTACGTGTTCCTGGCGGGCGAGCAGGATTACATGCTCAATAACCTGGTCAACGGCCGTCTCATCGGCGACGGCCTGGCGAAGATGGGCAACTTCGAGGGCAACAACCGACACCGCATGTACCTGGAAAACCTCCAGATGATTACCCAGGCGGGCAAGAAGGGTCTGTGGGCGAAGGAAAAGTAATCGGGAAACGGTAAACCGTAATCGGAAAGGAAACAACAACGCCGGTAGGGCGCGCAATTTTGCCACTCTTCAGCGGGCCGTGCACGATCCACCCGCTGGTATGAGAAGAAACGTATGAAGTATTTGAACAAGGCGACATTTGGGTCGCAACTCAAGCGGCGTTATCCAGACCATAACGGTGGTTGGTTCTACAACGGCCTTGAAGATGCGTTCGGTTGCCCATGTCTCAACGTTTCGCCAAATGTAAAATTGGAAACCCTGATCAAGAGAACGCAGACTATGCCACTCATACTCGGGTCATCGTTTCCACTCATCGCATTCCCGAACGGGGGGGCCGGATGGAGGGGAACAAATCGCAATAGGAAACAGTCCCCCATCCTGATTGAGGACTCGAAAGAGTTGGGGGAACTTCTTCGTGCTCGCATCTATTTTCGGGATGCCAAACGGTATGAAGACAACTACCACGTCGCCAGTTCGGACTTGAATTGGTTCGTGGTTTTCTGCCACCACGGCGACCTGCATGTCTTCGCTGATGCGCGGTCTCTTAGGCGTGTGCGAGCCGCGTGGAAAATGAAGACCCAACACCCCGGTCGAACTCGACGCCGGTAAAGCAGAGTAGGGCGTGCAACTTAGCCCCGTCTTCGGGGCGCGTTGCACGCGGGAGGATGACCGCCCTCATTGGTCCGTGCATCCTTCCGCGTGCAACGGCCCTTGCGGGCCAAAGTTGCACGCCCTACCCTTCAGGGGCGCGTTGCACGCCCTAGGCATTTACAAACCTGTATCCCTTGGCCTCCAGCACCGGCACGGTGCCCACCGTGTCCCCGCACTGCCAGCGAATGTTTCGCTGCGGCTGGGCGCTGATGTTGGCCAGGACGACGATCTGCCTCTTGTCGTCGTGATATCGCGCGCCCAGGACTCCGGGGCGATTGGTGCGCACGGCCTTGGTCTGGTAATCCTCGAACTGCATGCCTTCGAGTTTCATCACCTTGAGCCGGTCGAACATCGCCCACAGGCTGCGCGGGTCGCGGACGCTTGCCGCCCCGTCGCGATAGCCCCACTTCCACGGGTCGAAATACACGTCGAGGTGGAACAGGGCCGAACCCAGCAGCACGCTCTTGGCGATTCCGTCCTCCATCGCCCTGCGGGCCCGCGCGCGTTTCGTGGTCGTCCAGAACCAGCGGTAATCGGGGATCATCAGAACCGGGCAGGCCGGAAACGCCCGAATATACGAGTGGACGATGTCCAGGTCCCAGTTCCAGACCTTGGGGCCGTTGAACATCTCCATCGTGCAGACGGCGTCGGCAAGGTTGCTCACCGTGACCATCATGTTGCTGTTGCCGTTGTGGGCGACGATGATCTTGTCGGGGCCCACGAATTCCCGCGCCTTGCCCAGGACATCCCACATGCCGTCGATTCCGCCGTGATGCGCCGGTCCGTGCAGCGTGTTGTAGCAGTTCACCTTCGAGGCCAGGTCAACGTAGATGCCGTCGAAATCGTGGTTCCGAACGTACTTCTTCACGAAGTCCAGGTAGAAATCCCGCACGCCCTTGCAGTCCGGGCAGACCAGGCTGCCCCACACCGCGCCCGGATAGCACCCCGTGGAATGAAAAACCGTCCCGCCGTCGGGCACCACCTGCTGCCGCCACTGCCGGATAGACTTGTTGAAGACCGGAACCTCCGGGTGGATTTCCGCCGGCGTGGTGTAAGGCACGATCTTCATGCCCAAGCGATGCGCGCTCTTGACCAGGCGGGCCAGGTCGCGCATGTCGGCCGGGTCGCTGTATGGCGGATAGCCGCCCATGCGCCAGTATCGATCCGTGCCGCTCCGCCAGTAGCCGTCGCCGCCGGGCGAGTCCTCGCGCCGGCCGTTCCACCGCACCCCCTCCATGATGACCAGCACATCCGTCCCGCTCCGCTTCCAGGCCTTAAGCAGCGCGTCCGAGGGGAACGGCGGATTGCCGATCATGGACATCCGCATCGTGGCCGGATGCGCCGGCGGCAGGTTTACCAAGTCGATGCGGGCGGCGAAGACCAACTCGCCCGGCAGCGCCGCCGCCCGGGCGACGCGCAGCGAACTCATTTCGATCTTGAAACCCCCACGCTCGCGCGCGAGCACGAATCGGCCCTGCCCGCCCGCTCCGGTTCTTGTGGCACCCCCGGTTCTTGTGGCACCCCCAAGTCCGCTTGGGGGTGTCTGGGATGGCGCACTCGACTCGGACACCCCCAAGCGGACTTGGGGGTGCCACCCGTCCCAAACGCTCAGGTCCCCGGACGGGGTGATCTGGATCGCTTCGCCGCCGGGCCGATGAAACGTGACCCAGCCCGGCGGCCAGGTGTCGCGGAAGAAGGTCCCACCAGAGGGGATCGGTTGAATCGCGCCCGCCCAGCACGGCCCCAGCCCCGTTTCGTACGACACGCTCTGCGAGTGCGGATCGAGACCGGCCGAGTAGTGCGTGAACCTGTCATCCAGCGACAGGCACAGCGGCGAGACGGTCTTGGCCTTTGCCCCGGCCCCAAGGCGCAACGCGATTTCGCGCCGGATCGAATACGGCGTGTAAAGCCAGGTTGTCTTGAATCGCGCCGCCGAGGCCTTGCCCTGCCGGTCCGTCAAAGCGCCCTCGACGGTCAACTCGATTCCGTCCGGCCGCCGGCGATGCGTCGCCTTCGCGCCCGGGCAGGCGAGGTCCGACAGGCCGTCAACGTGCGTGGCCATCGGGGACCGCAGAATGTTGCCCTCCCGGCCGTGCGCGAACCGAATGTCCACGACCGCGCCGCCACGGTCCAGGTCATGCGTCACCGTCCAGAACGGCGACCGCACGGTCAGCAGATTTTCGCAACGGTCCAAACGAATTTCAGAAACATCAACGTACGGCATAGTTTCGTCTCCTGTATAACCATTGATGCGTGTCATGCCCATGATGGGTGCCATGCCCAAGTCCGCGCGGGCATGTCCGAGCCCACAGTCATGCCCGGGGTTGAAGACATGCCCGCGCAGACTTGGGCATGGCACCCTTGGCCATGGCACCCTTGGGCATGGCACCCGGAATCGTCACTTTACGACTTGTTCAATACTTTCGCGCACGCCTTGACCAGCTCGTCGCGGAGTTGTTCGATGGGCATGGCCAGTCGCAGTCCCGCGGCGCGGGCGTGTCCTCCGCCGCCGAACCGCGCGGCGACGGCGGCGACGTCCACTTCGTCGCGGCTGCGCAGGCTCACGCGGATGATCGGCCCGCCGCCCTCGGGCGCGGGGGCGCTTTCGACCAGCAGGATCGCCGTCTCCACGCAGGCCATGCGCAAGGCCTCGTTGACCAGGTTCTCGGTTTCTTCCGGCAGCGCGCCGGTGGCGTCGAAGTCCGCCTTGCGGATCATCAGGGTGGCCAGGCGGTCGCCGCAGTGCAGTTCCAGGCTTTGGAGCATCCGCGTGGTCAGGCGGAGCCTCTGCGGGCGGTCGCATTGGAAGAGCCTCATGTAAAGTTTGTCCATCCGCACGCCGCCCCCCGAGGGTCCGTCTTCCAGCAGCCTCGCCACCGTGCGAAGGCAGCGGGAATCGGTGTTGGCGAACCGCAGCCAACCGGTGTCGCTGGTGACGGCGACCGCCAGCGCCTCTGCCGCCGCGAGGTCCATCGGCCAGCCCAGGGCCTCGATGATCTCCTCGGCCAGCACGCCCGCGGCCGCGGCGGACGTGTCCACCCACTGCACGGCGCCCAGGTCTTCCGAGGTCGCGTGATGATCGACGACGATCACCTTTTCGCGCCGCCGTCGCAGGCCCTCGACCACCCCATCCAGTTGGGCCGCCGCCGAGGTGTCCAGTACGACGATCACGTCCGCCGCGTTGGCCAGCGCCTCGAATTGCGCCACGCCCGCCGGCGGCGCGTCGAACAGGAATTCGTAGCGGGCGGGCACGCGATCCGGCACGAGCACTTGGGCCCCTTTGCCCGCCAACCGCGCCGATTTGACCACGGCCGCCGCCGACCCCAGCGTGTCACCGTCCGGCCGCGAGTGCGTCACGCACAGCAACTGCTTGGCCGCACGAAGCCGATCCAGTATCTCCGCAAATTCCGAATTTCTTGCCACCGTAAAACCTCCATCTGGTTGGAAGCCGATATTATCCTATCTCCACTTTCTTTGCGACGTCTGCTCTGAAACTGCGGATAGGTTAGCCGCTGAGGTCGCAGAGAAACTGAGAACGGCAAGAATAATTAGGACGGAGTAAGTTCTTCTTTAATCCAGTTGCCTGTTCTTGCTTTTATTCTTTACGACGGTAGTCTTCTCTTTGCTTTTCTCAGTTTCTCAGCGCCCTCAGCGGCTAACCCAGCAGTTTTCGGATTTTCTCGACGTCCCGCGCGATCTGCTGGCGCAGGGCTTCGACCTTCTCGAATTTTTGCTGCTCGCGAAGGCGATGTTTGAAGGTCAGCGCCATTTGGTGGCCGTAGAAGTCGCCCTGGGCGTCGATGAGGAACGCCTCGACGGTTCGCGGGGCCAGCGTGAAGGTGGGCTTATGCCCGATGCTGACGGCGGCGATATAATTTACGCCGTCGATCTCGGCCCGGCCGGCATAGACGCCGTCGGCGGGGATCACCTGCCCGGCGACCTCCAGGTTGGCGGTCGGAAATTCCAGGATTTTTCCGCGTCCCTCTCCGGCCACCACCTGTCCGCGGAGGGTGAAGTCGCGCGCGAGGCAATAATTGGCGTCCTCGATGCGCCCCTCCAAAATCAGTTCGCGAATCATCGTGCTGGAAACCCGCCGCTGGCCTTCGGGCATGTTCAGCACCACCGGGTCCACGACGGTCACGTCGAAACCGTGCTCGGCGCCCAGTTGCTCGAGCGTGTCCACGTCGCCGGTGCGGCCGCGTCCGAAAAAGAAGTTCGCGCCCTCCACCACGTGCCGGGGTTTGAGGCGCCGCACGATGATCTCCTCGACGAACTGGCGCGGCGTCAGCGCGAGCAGTTCGCGCGTGGTGGTCGCGACGGCCACCACGTCGGCCCCGTGGCGAAGCAGCCACTGCGCGTTCTGGTCCACCGGGTAGATCAGCGGAGGCACGTTCTCCTTGGGCAGCAGCACGGCCTCGGGCAGCGGGTCGAACGTGACGACGACCACGGGCGTCCCGCCGCCGGCCACCGTGCGGCAAGTCAACAGGATCCGCTGGTGCCCCATGTGAACGCCGTCGAAGTTCCCAATGGTCAGCACGCCGCCGCGAGCCTCCGGCGGGATCGAGTCCAGACCTTTAACGTAAATACCTTTTGTCAAAATAACACTCCGGGATACCGAGGACCGGATACCGGAAACCGGATACCGTAACGGCGAAGAAATACGCTCTTGCGGTATCCGGTATCCAGTCTCGGGTCCCACGGTCTTCTTTACCTAGCCCACACCAGGGGCACGTCGTC
>CAZYDC010000320.1:0-6372 GCA_964646065.1 uncultured Planctomycetaceae bacterium
CGGACGCCGCCCAGAGCGGACGGCCTCGTGTCCGGCGATAGGCGCTCAGGCACAGGACCGTGCCCTTGGGCAGGCGGCCTGACGGTTGGGAAGTGAAGCCCTTGTTTTTCAGAGCCTCGGCCAGTTCCGCCGGGGCGATGATCGCCGCCGTGGCGCTGACCGCGCCGATGTCCATGCCTATAAAACAAGCCATATACCTTCTACTCCTGTGCGCGACAGCGTCATAGTCACCAGCAAACCGGCGGTTTTCCGCGAACGAACAGGTTTGATGGCGGTTGCGGCCTCCTCCGTGACGAACCGGGAAACATTATGCAGGCGGAAGGGGCGATTTTCAAGAGAAAACCGTAACCGAGGATTTCGCGAACGACGCGAAAACGAAAGCAACATTCACCACAGAGGTCACAGAGGACACAGAGCAGGAGAAAAAACGCAAACGGCGAAGAAACCGCGAAGAAGAGGGAAACGCCAGAGGCGCCAAGGGTGCATCCGGGCTACCGGAAAATAACGAGTAGGTGCTTCTGTCGGGGCGGTTATCCTCGGCGGATGTCCGAATACCCTGGTTTTTTCTTCTTGCAACGTCGCGCGTCGCCGACCGGCAAGCTGACGTAAGATCCAGCTTGCCCGCCATCGATCCCTAGCAGCCCGTTGAAAAAGGCCATCCGGCGTAGCATGGGCGTCTCGCCCATGAGTCGCATGGGCATCTTGCCCATGTTCTTGGGCATTTGCACGGGCGGGACGCCCGTGAGACTCATGGGCAAGATGCCCATGCTACTTTTTCAACGGGCTGCTAGGAGTAGTTGGCGGGCTTGCTGGTCGGCGCAGTGGGGCACCCCATGACGTTTTGAGACGAAGCATCATTCCGGGAAACTAGGGACAGTCATCATGTTTTCGCGCGAAAACGTGGTGACTGTCGCTAGTTAAATGCTCAAATAACGAATCGAAAAATGACGCAGGCATCGCGATTTCAAACGGTTCCGGCGGCCGGAATTATCCCCCTAAAGATCGGAATTGTCCTATAATGTTTTGGTGAGGAAAAAGTTCTCACCGATGCCTGTCGCAAGGAGGCGACGCAAAGGAGACTTTATGAGGAGATACGTTGTTATTCTCGGTTTATTGTTCCTTGTCGCGGCGCCCGCCCGGAGTGATATATTTTTCGACCGTTTTGATCGCGCCCCGGCGTTCTGGGCCTTCATGGATATTCAGTGGCTCATGGCCCAGGTTCCCAACAACGCCGCCGCGCCCCACGCCGATAAGGTGCTGACGATTTCAGGAACGGCGCCGGACATAAATAAAGACGGGTTCGTGACGGCCAGGCTTTCCAAGCCCGGCGACTCCATCGGCTCCGCCGACCCGATGGGCTACGAGGCTCTGCATTCCAGCTCGTTCTGGGGCAATGTTCGCGTCATCCTGGAGCTGCCTGTCTACCGTCGGGCCGATAGCGATATCCCGGCTTCCGACGTAGACAGCGTCGCCGCCACGCCACCCTCGCCTTCGACCGCCCCCGTGCCCGAGCCCGCCAGCTTGTCGCTGTTGCTTGCGGGCGCTGCCTGCGCATTGCGGCGCCGTCGCAGGTAGATCAGGACCGTTCATAAGGGACTGGCGCCGGGGCTGTTGTTGTTCCCGGCGTCTGTCCACGTTTTTCGGGAGAAGACACTTACTTTCCCTAGTTTTCTTCAGTGGGGGCCCGAAGATATCGCTTGCATTCCTACGGTTCAGACCGTGAAAATGTCCCCGACAGGGAAAGCTGCCTTTAAGGAATTCTGGATAGGCAGCCCAGGAAACGTTTTCAAAAGAGGAATTGCCAGTGATTCAGAAGAGGTATCAAGTCTTCGTTAGCTCGACATATGAGGATCTTCGCGAGGAGCGACAGCAGGTTATCCAGGCGCTGTTGGAACTCGACTGCATCCCTTCTGGAATGGAACTGTTTCCAGCCGCAGATGAGGACCAGTGGACTCTCATCAAGAATGTGATAGATGAGTGCGATTATTACATCGTTGTCATAGGGGGGCGATACGGGAGTATCGGCAAAGACGGCCTGAGCTACACCGAGAAAGAATACCGGTATGCAGTGAGCAAGAAGAAGCCAGTAATTGCTTTTTTGCATAAGGACCCAACTTCTCTGCCAGTCAACAAAACCGACCAATTGGATGAGAAAAAGAAGAGACTGGATGGTTTTCGCGCCCTGACTGAGAAGAAGGTCTGCAAGTATTGGACCAGTGCTGCTGAATTGGGGGGTCTTGCCAGCCGAAGCATAACCCAAGCAATGAATAGGAAGCCAGGTGTCGGTTGGGTTCGGGCCAACGCAATTCCAGACGGCGACATCGTTGAGCAGATGGAAAAACTAACCAAGGAGAAAGCCGAACTTCAGAATGAACTGAAAAAGGCTACAGAGCAAGCAAATGAACTCAAGACTCGGTACATTAAGGAAGAACAAGTACAAGGCAAGACAAGCGCAAACCCGCCAGTGATAAGGCACCGAATGCCACCTACTAGACCGTCTATAACACACAAGTTTGAAGTGGCTGGTCATGAGGGGTTCCTTAACGTGGGCTTGTACGAAGACGGAACTCCTGGCGAAATGTTTATTACAATGGCCAAGGAAGGTTCGACGGTTGGTGGCATGATGGACTCATTTGCAATAGCCGTCACACTTTGCCTTCAACACGGGGTTACACTCGAAGCCCTAGTGAAGAGATTCTCACACCAGCGGTTTGAGCCCAACGGAATGACATCCAACACGGATATCCCTTTCGCAAAGAGCATAGTTGACTATATTTTCCGCTGGCTGGGATTGACATTCCTGGAAGAATACCGCAAGGCAAATCTACCGCGGCGCGACGGGAACCAGTCGCCCAATATCGCGGAAATGTTCGACAGGCTTGGAAACAAAAAAGAAGTCTAAAAAAAAACGGGCACAGCAAGCTGTGCCCAATTAATCTGCCTCCACGTGTGCCGGTGAGGCTCAGGAAGAAGAACCCATTATATTTACGTGGGTGGCTGCCAGTCGCCGAAGCAACTCGGACAATGCCTCCCGTAATGGGGGTATCGGTTCTTTTCACACGAGCCTGCTGTCGAACACCGCAGGGGCTGAATTTCTATTCTGATTTCTACTCTGATTATACCATTCATTCTATCGGTTGCGGCCAAGAGAAACTTTAGGTCATAGGCGAGAGAATTAATAATCTCGCGTAAATCCACATGGCGAAAAAAGTTCCGCTTCGCGATTTTATTTTCGGATTTCGGCGGCCAATTCTCGCTCCATCGATGCGACGACCTGCTGCACCTGCTCATCGACCTGCTCGCCCCGCAAGGTGCCCTCGCCGGAGCGGTAGGTCAGCGTAATCGTCACGCTCTTGGAGCCGGCGGGGATGGGTTTTCCCCGGTAGGTCACCACGTATTCCAGTCCGACGCGCATGGGTTGACTGGCGGCGGCGACGGCCTGCTCGATCTGCCGCCAGGTGACGGCCTCGTCGAGCACCAGCGACAGGTCGCGATGAACGGCGGGGAATCGCGGCACGGGGGTGTACTGGCGAACCGTGCCCGCGTAGGCCAGCAGCATCTCAAAGTTCAGGCGGCCGGCGGCGAGCGGTTTTTCCAGGCCGTAATGGCCCAGCGGCGCCGGGTCGATCATGCCCAGGTCGCCGGCGGGCTTGCTGTCCAGGAAGATTTCCGCGGCGGCGCCCGGCGCGAAGGCCTGGGAACGCCAATCTCCCGATTGGCGTTGTTGGCTTGTGCGGAACTCCACCTTGGCCTGGGGGGCGAGTCGCTGGATGACGACTTCCATCGCGCCGCGCAGGAACCGCAGATCGCGAGTGGTCACCATCGCAAGTTCGGTGAACTCGCGGGGAAGGTGTGCTTCCTGTGTCGCGGGCGTCTCGCCCGCGTGTGGCGAGGGCATCTTGCCCTCGTGTGTCGTGGGCGTCTCGCCCGCGTCTTGTTGTTTCTGTTTTTGTTTAGGCAATGAAGAAGAAACAGCCGGAGAAAGCGAAGACGCGGACGGGACGTCCGCGAGACACGCGGGCAAGATGCCCGCGTCACAGGCGGAGTCGCGCGGAAAAACCTTCGCCAGCTCGAACACGCTCAGGTCGGCGATGCCGGCGTCCTGGTTGGTCTTGCAGCACTTGAGCAGGCTGGGCAGCAGCGTGCCTCGCAGCGCGTTGTTGGTCCGCCGCACGCGCGAGTCGATGAGGATCGGATCGCTCAGGCCGAAAAGTTCGTTCTCGCCCGCGTCCACGAAGGTCGGGGTCATGGCCTCGTCGAACCCGGCCGCCACGAGCACCTGCCCCAGTTCTCGCCGCGTGCGCTGCTGCACGCCCTCGGCGGACACGGCGTGCGTGATGCGGTTGGTCACGGGGATCTTGTCGAAACCATTGAGGCGGGCGACCTCCTCGATCAGGTCCACCTCGCGCGTGAGGTCCTGGCGGAACGTGGGGATCGTGCAGACGATCTTTCCGCCCTCGATTCGCGCGCCCAGGCCGAGGCGCGAGAGGATCTCCGCCTGCCGCGCCGCGGGGATCTCCAGCCCCAGCAGGCGGGTCGTCCGCTCGGGGCGCAGCGCGAGTTGCCACGGCCCGGCCGGCTTGGCCCAGACATCGACCGCGCCCGCCGCCACCTGCCCGCCGGCCAGTTCGACGATCAGTTGGCAGGCCCGCAGGCTGGCCTCGTCCACGCCCATCGGGTCCACGCCGCGCTCGAAGCGGTAGTTGCTGTCGCTCATGAGTTGCAGCCGCCTCGACGTTTTGCGAACCGACATCGGGTCGAACTGCGCGCTTTCCAAAAGGATGTTCGTCGTGCCCTGGGTCACTTCGGTATTGAGGCCGCCCATGACTCCCGCGACGGCCACCGGGCGGGCGGCGTCGGCGATCATGAGCATTTCGTGGTTCAGTTCGCACTTGCTGCCGTCGATGGCCTGGAGGATTTCGCCGTCCTGGGCCCGCCGCACCACGATGCGATGCTCGGCGAGCTTGTCGTAATCGAAACTGTGCAGCGGCTGGGAGTATTCCATCAGCACGAAGTTGGTCACGTCCACCACGTTGTTGACGCTTCTCATGCCCACCGCCGCCAGGTGCTCGACCAGCCAGGCCGGGCTGGGCCCGACCTTGACCCCGCGAATCACGCGGGCAATGTATCGCGGGCAAAGGTCCGGCGATTCCACCGCAACGGTGGTCAATTCGCCCGCCACGCCGGCGGTCGGCAGGGCGCCGATCTTAGGCCGGCGAAGCGTCGCCCCCGTCACAGCCGCCAGCTCGCGCGCCACGCCCAGGTGCCCCAGCCAATCGGGCCGGTTGGAGGTCACGTCCAAATCAAGACGATGTCCGAGTCGGTCTTGTTGACAGAATCGCAATTGAGCCCGATGTTGGTCAGCAGCATCGCCAGCTCGTCGGCGCCCAGCGAGATGTCCAGGTAGTCCGTCAGCCAATTCAATGAGATCTTCATGGAGACATTCTAATCACGCGTGCGAAAATGCCAAGCCTCGTTTTGCGAATGACTGTCCCGGGTGAGGACTTCATGCCCACTCTTTGGGGCGATTCAGAACAAACCCGTCGGGTTTGGTTACCTGGTCTGGGAATTGGCTCAGTCTAAGTTTTTCTTCGCCGATCACAAAGTAGGCGTTGGCTGTTCGCTTCAGTTGCTCCGAATTTCGAGCGGGTGGAAAGGCGACGACGATTCTTTTTTGAGGAAAGAACTCCCTGATGGCAAGGATCGGAGGAACCAGGTCGCTGTCCCCGGAGATCAACAAGGCCGTGTCGTAGTTGTCGTTGAAGGCATCAGTGAGCATTTCCGTAGCGATGCTAACATCGGTCATCTTCTCCTCATGCGTCCGCCATGTCTTGCTGCAATGAAAACAACGGACAGTCTTTCCCAGAAAGTGTCCCTCGAATATTTTGAAGTCCGGCAGAGTCGCCAAAGCCTCAAGGAAAGCTCCTTGCCTTCGCCGTTTGGATTCGAGGGCCTTGACGAGTTCGGCGGGATCGCCCTTCAGGGCGGCGGATATCCTTGCAGTGAAGTACTTGGTGAACATTAACTTCTGAAAAGATTTGAGCAAATTCTGGGCTAGTATTTGGAGATTCAGCCAATAGTAACGCTGCCAGTTGCTATCGCGTAAACCGAAATAGAGGTTGAACCCGTCAATGTACGTTATAACTCGATGCAAATCAGAATCTTGTTTTGGGGGGTCAGTCATCATGTCTTCATCTTTTCATATTTTCGGTTCTCATCCAATTTAAGTGCCTAACGCACTACGAAAGTCCCCACATAACCTAGGTTGGATTTTATCGCTTTTTTGCCAACGGCAAGGCCAAAAAAAGGGTTCATCTGGCGGAAGCGCAATTACTCCGATAGAGGCTGACCGGCTCGTCACTTCCTTATCTT
>CAZYDC010000321.1:0-6357 GCA_964646065.1 uncultured Planctomycetaceae bacterium
GGAACTGGTTGCCCGCCTGCGGCTCGATGCGGTAGCGGCCGAACACGGCCTTGCCCTGCGCGTTGGTGAACTTGAAACTGTTGACGCCAAAATAGGAAAGCGTCGCGTAGCTGACCGGGGGCGGCTGCTGCGAGGTCAGGAACGCCTTGGCGATCGGATGCGCCGCCAGGTACGTGTCGACCGGCGTCGGCGCGGCGACACCGGGACCGCTGGCGCCCAACGCGATGGCCAGTTGCAGGAACTCATCGGCGGTGGCGGAGGGAAAGCCGTTGAACGAATGGGCCACGATGTCCGTCTGCCCGCCGCTGGGCAGGTGGAATTTCAATCCCAGCCCGCGCGGGGTGGCCGCCGGGTCGGTGTCCGGAATGGTCGGGATGCCGGCGAAGTCGGAGAATCGGACGGTCAGCGGAGTGGCGGCCTTCTGGAAGTGCGGCGCCTTGCTCAAGGTCGCGGCCGTGGGGTCCGGAAAGAATTTTCCCTCCAGCACAATGCCCTTGGCATGGACAGCCCGGTTGTGCGTTTGCTTGCCGAAAATTGAGTTGAGCGCGTCGACCAGTTCGGCCGGCGTCGATTTGGGCGGCGCGGAATCCTGGCCCTGGCCTATCGTTGTGACCTGTGCATTCTTGTCGGAATTCGGTGCGGACATTCGTGTTCTCCTTGCGGGCTCAATGTTTGCCCGCTGTCTGTGCGGTCTTGATGAACGTGCCTTGCTGGTACTCCTCAAACGCCACGCGGAGTTCGGCCTGCGTGTTCATGACGATAGGCCCGTACCAGGCCACCGGCTCGCCGATGGGCCGGCCCGAAACCAGCAGGAACCGCAGCGGCCCGTCGGTGGCGCTGATGTCGATCGCGCCGCCTTTGCGTTCGTACAGCACCAGCGTCTCGGGGCCGAGTTGGCAGTCGCGAGTCACGTCCAGCCATTGCGGAGGGATTTCCTCGTAGCCGTACGGGTCGTGACGCGGGTCGAAGTAGCCTTTGCCCTGGTACACATAGGCGAAAGCGGTGTGGCCGCTGGCGACGGCGTGGCGGAAACTCGCGCCGGCCGGCACGGTCACATCCAGGTACTCGGGTTCGGCAACGATATCCTTCACCGGCCCGATGACGCCGCCGACCTGTCCGCAGACGACCTTGGCCTTGACCCCGCCATCGAGCGCGGCCTCGGGAATCTCGCTGGCCGTAAGTCCGCGGTATCGCGGGTCCATCATTTTGTGGGAACGCGGCAGGTTGGCCCAGAGCTGGAAGCCCCAGTTGCCGCCGTCGCGGCCGGGGCGGGGCATTTCCTGGTGGATGATGCCGCTGCCGGCGGTCATCCACTGCACGTCGCCGGGGGCGATGACGCCGCTGTTGCCCATGCTGTCGCCGTGATCGACCTCGCCCTCGAGCAGGTACGTGATGGTTTCGATGCCGCGATGCGGGTGCCACGGGAAGCCCGGCAGAAAGTTTCGCCGGTCGCTATTGTGGAAGTCGTCCAGGAGCAGGAACGGGTCGAGCAGCGGCACTTCATGGTTGCCGAAGGCCCGCCTCAGATGCACTCCCGCCCCTTCGATCGTCGGTTCACTTTTCCAGACATTCGCGATTCGCCGGACGGTTCCCATGTTCGCCATTGATGTGCTCCTCGACGCCGTTCGGAGGCGTCCCTGACGCCATTCTAGGCATCGAACAGGCGGCATCACACTACGGCACCCAAATAAACGGTGACTGTCCCCATTTATTTAAATGGGGACAGTCACCGTTTATTTATGCCTCTTGTAATTGATACTAAGTGACTTGTGTCGGCCGTTATGCCCCAATTTATGGTGTCTGTTTTCTGTGGGGTTTCCGCCAGCCTTTTTGCCGGCCTAGGGGTAGTGGACGCAGGCGACGGCCTATGGTGGTTTCGAGTTTGCTGATGAAGCTGTCGCTGCCCAGAGGTCGGCCGCTGTGGGTGGACATGCGGATCGCGGCGATTTGCCGGTCTTCGAGCGGTTGGGCCAGGGCTTCTCTCCAGTCGCGGCCTCGCACGAGGCTTTGCCAGAGTTGCATGTCCAGGAACTTCGGCGCCGGTTCGACGAGGCAGTGAACGGCCGCGCTGGACCAGGGATATTCCCACGCCTGCTTGGCCATGCCGCCTCGCACGGGGTTGCGCTCCACGTAGCACAGGGCCGTCCACAGATGGCCCTCATCCATGGCGCAGGAGAAGAAACGGTTCTGCCACAGGTGCCCCGCGCGCCCGTGCAACCGATTGACGTATCGCGTGTAGAAATAGTGGGCACGCCCCAACGCCTTGGCCAGCGAGTCCGGCCGGCGTGGCGTTGCGATGAGATGCACGTGATTGGTCATCAGGCAATAGGCGTGCAGGATCAGGCCGGACTTCGCCGCGTGTCGGAGCAGCAATTGCAGATAGACCTGACGGTCCTCATCGACGAAGAACACATCCTGGCGATTGTTGCCCCGCTGCGTGATGTGATGCGGGCATCCGGGAACGACGGTTCTAGCGATTCGTGGCATAGTAGCCAAAGGCTACAAGAGTGAAACCACAAAGGCAACTCAATTCACCTTTTGTAGCTCAAATAAACGGTGACTGTCCCCATTTATTTAAATGGGGACAGTCACCGTTTATTTGGGCCCTTCTCATGCGGGCAACTCTGTCGTTTTGGAAATGGACGCATATAGGATTTCGATTTGCGAGCTCGATGTAAAGAATTCGCGCCGGGTAAGCCGCTTTCTTGACGCGAATAGAAACTTGCGGTTTTTTTGCAAGAAAATGTCGGGGAGAACATGAACGCAAAGGCCTTATTCAAAATAACTTACTAAGCACGTTTATTCAGGCCAATAAAATGAGTCTGGGCCGGTCTTTCTTGGCACGGGATTCGCATTGCATCAAGTCGGTATGTGTCTTTGCGCTGAAAAAAGTGTGTTCTTGCGAGCCGGATGGCTTTCCGCGGCGGCGTTGATGCTGCTGTCCGGGCCTTCGTTGGCCGCACCCTTGCCGGCTGCGCCCCAGTCCACCACGACGGCTGCTTCACAAGTGGCTACTTCGCAAGCTGTTACCACGCAATCCGCCGAAACGGAAGCCTTGCCCGGCACGCCGAACACGACTTTGCCGACGGAGCTGCTGCCTCCGGATGTCACCGATAAGCATACCACCGGGGCGCTGTGGCAGATGTTCGCCTCGATCCTGGTGATCCTGGCCTTCGGCGGCGTGGCGATCCTGATTATCAAGAAAGTGTTGCCCAAGCTGGGGCCGATCGCGGCCAAGGGTGGGGTTTTGTCTCGCGGCGGCCACCTGCGGGTGATCGAAACCGTTCGGCTGGGGCCGCAGCGGCAGGTCCACCTGCTGGAAGTGGACGGCCGGCGATACCTTGTGGGCCATACGGCCACCAACATCACCCTCCTGGCGGAAGTTCCCGGCGAAGGCGCGTCGGGGCAGAAGGAGGGGGCGTGATGGTACGCGGGACATTATCGAATGATGCATCAAGGGTGCCATGCCCAAGTCTGCGCGGGCATGTGCGCACGGCGAAGACATGCCCGCGCGGACTTGGGCATGGCACCCTTGTTCGCCATTTTGCCGCGGTTTTGATTGTGGTCGCGGCGGCGGTTGTTCTGCTGGCTTGGCCCAGTGCGGTCCAGGCCCAGGCGCCGGCCAGCCAGCCGGCATCGACGGGCGAAATGCCCGGCATCGGCGACGTGGTCAACGTCATCGACCGCGCCACCAGCCGCAGCCAGCAGAAAGACTGGTCCTCCCCGATCAAGATGGCGATCGTCTTCGCCGCCCTGGCCTTGCTGCCCAGCGCGCTGGTAATGATGACCTCGTTCACCCGAATCGTGATCGTGCTGGGGTTCATTCGCCGGGCGCTGACCACGCAGAACCTTCCGCCGACGGTCGCCCTGGTCGGCCTGGCGGTCTTTTTGTCCCTGTTCACCATGTCGCCGACCTTCACCAAGATCAATCAGGAGGCCTTGCAGCCGTACCTTAAAAATAAGGTCACTTTCGAGGCCGCCTGCTCTCGCGGAAACGACCTGCTCAAGGAATTCATGATCCGCCAGACCCGGCGAAGCGACTTGAACGCTTTTGTGGGCATGGCCAAGGTTGCGGCGCCCAAGAACGTGCAGGACGTGCCGACCTACGTCGCCATCCCGGCCTTCGCCGTCAGCGAGTTTCGCACCGCCTTCGAGATGGGGTGCATCATCTTCATTCCGTTCCTGCTGGTGGACCTGGTCATCTCGGCGATCCTGCTCAGCGCCGGCATGATGATGCTTCCGCCGTCGATCATCTCGCTGCCGTTCAAGGTCATCCTGTTCGTGCTTGTGGACGGGTGGACGCTGCTTTCGCAAACGCTGGTGCGGAGTTTCAACTGAAATGACGAATGCCTAATGACGAATAACCAAATAACAAATTCGGAAACCGCCCGTGCCTCTTTGGCTTTCCAAAGAAGGTTCCGCGTTTTTGTTCGTCATTCGTCATTCGTCATTCGTCATTTTGCCCCAGATTTGGCGGAATCGCTATGAATACGGATATGGTCCTCCATCTTGGTCGCGACGCCCTCGAAACGGCGATGCTGCTGTCGGCCCCGGTATTGATTGCGACGTTGGTGATCGGGATTCTGACGGCCATGTTCCAGGCCGTCACGTCCATCAAGGACAGCACGCTGGGAATCGTGATCAAGCTGGTGGTCGTGGGCGCGACGCTGTTGATCGGCGGAAACTGGATGATGCAGGTGGCCGTCAAACACACAACGGAAATGTTTCAATATGTCGGAATGGTCGCACACTGATTATGGACGCAAGCTCATTACTGGACTGGCCGCTGACGATGTGGCTCTGGCCACGGGTGCTGTTGATGGCCCGGGTCTCTGGGCTGCTGCTGTCGGCGCCGATCTTCAGCACGGGTTTCGTGCCTCGGGTCGTCAAGGTCGGCCTGATCCTGGTGATCACGATGTTCTTCTCGGTCGCCGGTCCGCTGCCTTCGGTGCCCTTGGGCGCCCACTGGCTGACGTTGTCGGTGGCGATGCTGGGCGAAATCGTCTGCGGACTGGCGATTGGTCTGGCGGCCCAGTTGGTGTACCTGGCCGTGCAGCAGGCGGGCATTATCCTGTCGCAGCAGATGGGAATGACCGACGCCGAGGTGATCGATCCGACGTCCAACCAGGAAGAAGAAAGCATGGCGACGTTCATGGAGATGACGTTCGCGCTGCTGTTCCTGGCCACCGGCGGGCACCTGCTGCTGCTGGGGGCGCTGGGCAAGAGTTTCGCGGTGTTTCCGGGAGGCGCGGCCCCGAGCATCCCCGTGATGGCCGCGGCGGTGACCTCGGCCGGTTCGAGCATGATGGTCTTCGCCCTGAAGCTGGCCGCACCGTCGCTGGGCGCGTTCCTGGTGCTCTCGGTGGTTCTGGGCGTGCTGGCCAGGGCCTTGCCCGACTTGAATATCCTGTTCGAGAGTTTTCCGTTGCGGGTCGGCCTGGGCCTGATCATGGCCGCGGCGATGATCCCAGCCCTGGACCGGTTCAATTCGGAGTTGTCGTCGTATATGCAAAGGCTGTTTACATGAATGTGACGCGGGCATCTTGCCCGCGTGTGGCGAGGCCATCTTGGCCTCGCACCGGATGACACAGGCGACCGGGACGGTCGCGGCAGACGCGGACAGGATGTCCGCGACACACGCGGGCAAGATGCCCGCGACACATAAGGCTATATGGCAGAGAATTCGGCATCAGACCGGACAGAGAAAGCCACTCCTGAGCGCTTGCGCAAGGCGCGGGAGGAGGGGCAGGTTCCGCAAAGCGCGGAGGTGCCCTCGGCCGTGGTGATCGTGGTGTATCTGATCGCCCTGGCCGTGATGGGCGGCACGCTCTACCATTTCTTCGTGGGGCAATTCCAGCAGGGATTGCAGTTCGCTTACAAAGGCCCGATGCGGGCCTCCGCGATTCCCAACATGCTTTACCTGCGAGGCATCGACTGCCTGATGATCCTGGCGCCCTTGTTCGTGGCGGCCTGCGTGGCCTCGGTGCTGGGCAGCGTCGTCACCAGCGGGTGGAACATTTCCACCAAGTCCATCGCCTGGAAACCCGAGGCCCTTTCGCCCACGCAGGGCATCAAAACGCTCTTCTCGCTCAAGTCGCTGGTGCAGTTGCCCATGTCGCTGCTCAAGATCGTCGTGATCGGTTTGATCGTCTACGTCTACATGCGCGACCACATGGAAACCATCATCGCGCTGCAATGGAACAGCCCTTCAGGAATCCTGGCGGGCATGGGCTCGCTGGCCGTCGGAATCACCACCCGCCTGGCCGTCGCGATGGCCGTGATCGCCGCGGCGGACCTGTTCTACCGGCGGTGGCAGCACAACCGCGACCTTCGCCTGACCCGCCAGGAGGGCAAAGA
>CAZYDC010000322.1:0-6357 GCA_964646065.1 uncultured Planctomycetaceae bacterium
GGTAATTCACGCCGCGAGCCACCTCGTGCCCGCAACTGACGTGCATCCCGGTCAGCTCGCGGACAATCTCCTTGACCTGCAACTCGTGCGAGGGGTTGACGTGGCTGGCGTAACCGGTGACCGCGAACGCCGTGACCTGCTGCGTGTCGAGCATTTCGCGCACGACCGCCCGCACCTGCTCGGGATCGATCGGCGCCAGCTCGCTGCCGTTGATCTCCAGCTTGCCGCGCAGGACCGCGATCGGCCGGTAGGGAATGTCCGGCGGATCGAACAGCCCGTACGGCGGCAGGATCAGCAGCCCGACCTTCTGGCCGCGGCCTTCGACAATGGCGTTGGTGGCCAGCGTCGTCGAGATCGACACCAAGTCCACCTGCTTCAGCAGCGCGGCGTCCAATTGGTCCAGCGCCTTGCCGATGCCGATGGTGAAATCCCATTGGGTCGTCAGGGCCTTGGCCTTCTGGACGACGCGGTTGTCGCGGAAGTCAAAGACGGCCACGTCCGTGTATGTGCCGCCCGCGTCGATGCCCAGGCCCAGGCGGGCGGCCGCGCCGGGCCCATCGCCCTCGGGCCTCTGGCCGTCGAACACCTGCCGCGCGTCCTTTTTGGGGCCTTCGGTCTTCTCCCAGACCGGCACGGCCTTGAGGCCCGAACCGGCGGCCTCGTAGGACGTCACGTGGTGCGGCGGGACGATCAGAATCTCCTCGCTCGTGTGCCGCTGCATCAGCAGCTTTTTGAGCAACTCATTGCTGCCGGGCAATTCCTCGTACTTCCAGCCGAACTCTTCCGCCATGGCGCGGGCGATGTCCGCGTATCGCCGCCGCCCCGCCGCGCCGGTGTCGATGAACGCCCCCCGCTGGTAGTTCCGCTGCCAACTGTTAAGGAAGTACCGAATCGCGTCGGCGTTCTCCTGGCCGTGCCGGCCGACCAGTTGCTCGAAGTCCGCGTCCTTGGGCCCGCACTTGCCTTTGTTGTCGCCGGATAATTGCGGCGTGGCCTTCTCCTGCACCCAGCCGGCGGAAATATAATACGTGCCGGGGTATCGCGAGAACTGCTCCTTGTACGCCCGGTCGGAACCCAGGAACAGCGCGATGCAATCGTGAACGCGTGGAATGGCCAGCGGGATCGTGCGGGCGTGAATGCCCACGGTCCCAAGCCCGCACACGCCGTAGCCGACGGCGATCATGTCGCCCATCCGCCGCGCCGTGGCGTCGTCGATGGCCTCCTGCAACTGCCGGCGAAGCTCCAGCGGGGTGCTGTGCAATCCACCGGGCAGAAATTGAAGCGAGACCTCGAAACCCAGCCGCCCGGCCAAGTCGCGAAGGTCGATCCCAAGCACGCCGCAGGCGATCACGTGAACTCGTTTGATGATTTCCACTGCCTTGCCTTCTCCAAAGCGAACAAGTCCGGCGAGCTCCGGTTTGAAACCGGGCAAACCACGGCGGGACGCCTCCTTGTCAGCTGGCGAACAATTATACCCGATTTCCCCGATCAATCTCAAAACTTGCCCGGACGTTTGAGTCTTTGTGCTTGCCAAATCGCGGAGGCGGACTTATAGTATCTGCCCAATGATAGATAATGTAACTATCCTGATTAAAGGCATTTACGATGCCTTTTTCGATCAGATATTCCGCTATTGCACCTATCGGCTTTACTCAAAGGACCTCGCTGAAGACGCCACCTCCGCGGTTTTCACGAAGCTGGTGCAGCGTTTCCCCGAGATTCGGCACAAAAGTGTGCCGGAGATCCGGCAATGGTTGTTCGGGGTTGCCAGCAATGTCGTTACGGCCCAGCGGCGGCAGAAGAAACGTCAGCAGGACGCTTTCCAGGAGTTGTCGCAAACTTCCGGCAGCGGTCTGGTTGGCAATGAGCCCAGGTTTCACCGGCTGGACTGGCCGGTCCTGTACGGGGCGATTTCCCGGCTCCCCGACAAGCAGCAGGACATCGTGATCCTGCGTTTTTTCCACGAATTGGAAACCGCCCAGATCGCGCAGATCGTCGGGATAAGCCCCGTGGCCGTTCGGGTCACGCTCATGCGGACCATCCGCAAGCTCAAGAAACAATTGCAGGAGCCATTCGAAGGCCTATGAAAAAGCGAACCGACGAACATTCGAATGTCGAACAGCAGAAGGCAGAAGTGAAGAGTTGGGGCTCCGACTCTGTACTTCATCATTCTGCTGCTCGATTGTTCGAATGTTCGTCGGTTCGCCTTTTCTGTGCTTTGGGTTTTCCAGAGGACCTATGACCCGTCGCCGCACGACAGCCCGACTTTGCACAGAGCCCAAAACGCTCGGCCTGGGATTCACCTTGGTGGAGCTGGTCGTGGCCGTTTCGATCCTGGTCCTGCTGATGTCCATCCTCCTGCCCTCGCTGAGCAATGCCTGGCTGCTGGCCAAGCGGGCCTCCTGCCAGAACTGCATGAAGGCCATCGGCGCGGCCGCCTGTTTCTACCAGACGGACAATAACCAGTTTGTCCCGATGTTCTACGAGAATCTGATTCCCAGGTCCGGGGTGGTCACCCCTACCAATCGTGGAGGACCAACCTGCTGCCCTACGGCCCGTTCGGCATGTTCAACTGCCCCTGCGCCAACGACAGCGGCCAGGTCGGAGGGACGTTTCATTCGAACGCCGAAGTCACCGGGCAGGACATGTCTCAGACGTCCGACGCCGGCAGTATCGGAGTCATGTGGGTCGATGCGCTGCCGAGTTTCCAGACACCCAACTTCGACGGCGTGATGGACAAGGGCAATCCCAGCCTGAGCTGCGCGTTTTCCACCGCTCCCAACGTCGCCTGGGCCGACCCGCCCAATAGCGTGTACGTCGCCGACGCCTGCCTGACCAAAGGCCCGGTGACCTATCCCAGCCAAAGCCACAAGGATTACGGGACCTCAACGATATTCCTGCCCGGCAGCACCGACCCCGACACGAGCTATTCCACCACCGGCGTCTCCCGGAGATTTTCGGACAGGCACCTGGGGACCAACTGCCTTTTCCTGGGCGGATACGTCAAGAGCTACAACACGCAAACCCTCGACGCCATGAAGGCCGGAGACAGCGATTGCGTCTGGGACACGAAGTGAGTAGCGCGACTTGCGGGACGAACTGCCTGAGAAACTAACCGCGAACATTCCGGCTCGACCCTCATGACAACCCAATGTCAAATGACGAATGTCGAATAAGGAAAAGACCGCTTATCTGAACCTCAAACCGCGTCGATTGGCGCATCCGTATTTGTCATTGGACATTTTACTATTGGTCATTGATTCGTCATTCGACATTCGTCATTCGGCCGCGCCGGTTTCTCTTCAGGACCAGCAGGCCCCCGCCCACGGCCAGCAGCGAAATCGTCATCGGCTCGGGAACGGCGTAGACAACGGCCCCGAACGTGGCCGGCGGGTCGCCATCAAAATACAGCGCATACCACTGATCGGCGGCGTTGTAGAAGTCCCAGTAGTAGTCCGGACAGGTTCCGACGGTCTTGGAGCAGGTGGCCAGACCGGCATTGGAGCTGTCGGCGACGGCGACCCAGGTGAAATCGTCCGGCATGAGGGTCGGGGCGAACGCGAAATGAACCGTGGTGATTCCCTCGACGCTCAGGTTGGTCAGAGTCGTCGTCAAAGACGGGATCACATCCCCCGGCGCACCGGGGTTATCGTAGGCGTCCACGCCATCGTTCTGGTAGAACTTCAGCGTCAGGGAACTCAATATCGTCGGCCCGGTGGAAGATACCGACGAAAGGATCAGGTCGAACCCCGTAATATAACGGTCCGTGCCCGCCAGCGTGATCTCGTTGCCGGCAGGCTCGTTGGCGGAATAATAATCGAAGGGGTAAAAGCCCTCAGGCAGGTTCGCGCCGTGGGTCGGCGTGCTGTAATTGTAGACGATCACGTCTCCGTAAGCGTTTTGAAGCAAAGCCGTTGCGCAAACAATGACTGGGAGGACCATCTTGAGGCAAGACATACAAACAAACTCCTTTTTGCAAAATCCAAACCGATGTGATACAGCGTTTCCAATAGTAACCGTTCGCGGATTGCTGTCAAGGGGGCGAATTCCGTTTTTCCCAAAAAGGACCAACCGCCGAGCCGCTAACAGAGCCTGCGGCAATCCTTGTGGCGAAGGAAAATTTCTCGACGGATGTAACACCGGCGGACCTTGCGCACATATAGGGGGGAGAGGGTACTAGCCGTGTGGGGCTCCCTGATTATTGCCTGATTTTGGGATCGTGGGTGTCCCAGAGGCGGCCTTGGATATTGGAACAGGGCTGCGCGGTGGTAGAATAGGCGCCAAGCAAGAACAGGGTAGCCGAAGCTGCTGGAGAACGATGGTCATATTTGGGCATATACAAGAGCGCGGCTTTGCCAGGCGGCTGCGTCGCCGTGGAACCGGCCTTCGGATAGGCCGAGGCCGGCTTTTCGCGCGTGCCTTCCGGCGCGGATGCGGGATTCCGAGATTTCCAGGGGTGGACCATGTTTAAGTTACACGGACAGTTGCGAAGCGAAGAGTTGCCCGACAGCTCCGGCGGCGCGGAACCTTCGGACGAGCCGTTGAAGGAATTTGAGACCCTCCTGCGGGCGTCCAGGCCGGACGTTGCGCCTGAGCCGGGCTTCAAGGACAAGCTGCGCGAACAATTGCTGGGCCAACTGCCCGCACAGGAAATGTTTTGGGCCAGGCAGGCCGCCAGGAGATCGCTGACCATTCGATTCGCCGCCGCCGCCGCCGCGCTGGTCATCGTCGCGGCGGCCGGGTGGATAGTCATCGGCGGCAGGACCAGCGCCGCTTCCGCAAGCTTTTCCGAAATGCTCAAGAGGGTTCGGCAAGCCGCCTCCGTCGCGTACGATGTCACGTATTCCCTGGCGCAACCCCCCGACAATCAGGCGCACGTCTTGATGGCCGCCGGGCGAAGGATCAGGACCCAGTGGCCCAGCGGCAGGATCCAGATCACCGACAATGAAAAAAGAACGAACCTGGCCCTTTATCCGGGCGAAAAGAAAGCCATTCTCAGTCCGGTGCTGTCCTTCGCCGTGCCGGATGGAGAGCCGCTGCTGCACTTGCAGCAAATGGGCGATTCCGCCGGGCAGTTGGTCGGCAGGGAAAAGATGAACGGCCGGGAGGTCGAGATCTACGAGGCCAGGAGCAACCAGCAGGTCATGAGAGTCTGGGTGGACGTTCAGGAACAACTGCCGGCGCGGATCGAGGTCAGACAGTCGGGGCAATCCAGTCCGGCGCCGATCCTGGCGCTGGACCATTTCCAGTGGAATGCGCCGATCGACGACTCGCAGTTTTCGCTGGAAGCCCCGCCGGGCTATTCCGTGGAAGGCCCCGCCGACACGCCTCCGGAGCAATTGCTCGCGACGCTCCTGAGGACGTGCGCGAAGCACTCCAACGGGGTTCTGCCCCAGACGTTGGACCCGCGGGTCCTGCTTGAACTATTGCAAAGGGACACGCAGTCGTACACGATGAATGCCGTGACGATCCGGACGGGCTCGGACGATCAAAAGAAGCTCTTGCGAACGTGCCTATGGGGGTTGAGCTTCGTCGAGCAGATGCAGGCCGGCGGCAGTTGGCGATATTTCGGCGGCGTCCGATTGGGCGACGCCCATGCCGTGGTCTGCTGGTGGAAGCCCTCGCCGGCGGCGACGTACAAAGTCATGTACGGCGACCTGACAACAAAGGAAGTCGCCCCGGACCGGCTGCCCCAACCGCAAACCATGCCGGCGGCAAGCGAAATCTCCAACGGACCCGACTAAGGGGTACATGTCACGTTTGCGGGTTAACAGGCAGACCCGGCTCGTAGTGACGCCGTGAGGCGTTTCTTCCAGAATGCCCTGACGGGCACACTACAAACGCTACGGTTTATAGGCCTCAATGGACTGGAGCACCTTGCCCTCGAACGCCACCCGCACGCTGTCGCCGGTCTTGAACTTGTCCAGCCCTGCCACCAATTGAGGATTCATCACGGTCAGCGTGGTTTCGTCGAGGAACTTGCTCAAAACCACGGCAGGGTGCTCTACCTTTTGGAGCGTTACGGTGGCCATCCTCTGGAAGACGTACACGCCGGGCTTGTCCTCGCCTGGGGCCATTTTGTAAGGTTCGGCCGAGATCACCTCGCCCATGCTTTGACCGGGAATGACCCGAACTTTGATCTTCAGCAGGTCGCCTGCCGTGCAGTCCTTGAGAGGATCAAACACGTCGGGACTGGGGTCCGGGAAGTTTTGGGCGCCGGGCTTGTTGGGAATGGCAAGCTGCACGAGCGTGCCATTCCTGATGACATCGCCTGGCTTGGGCTTGGCCCTGGCCTCGGGGTTCGGCGCGGCGCTGTCGGAGTAGGAGGTTCCAAAAGCCACCGTGTCGCTGTCGCGG
>CAZYDC010000323.1:0-6340 GCA_964646065.1 uncultured Planctomycetaceae bacterium
CGGCGGGGGGCCAGGAACGGCGTGGCGCGAAGTTCTTCCAGCACAGCCGCCAGTTCCGCGTCCGCGTCAAACTGGCTGACGGCGACCTGGGGGTCGCTGGGGCCGATGATTTGGCTGACGATCTGCTCGCGGGCCGCGTCGCGAAGCAGCGCGTCATTGCCTTGCAGCACGTACACCGGTTTCACTTGCTCGGAAGACATCGGGGTAAAATACCAAACTCGCCGGCGAATAGAAAGAGTGGACCGTAGGCCGTGGGCCGTGGACGGTAAAGGCAAAGAAAAGAACCCGCAGTGTCGTTAACGGCGATCACGGTGCCGACTCTTGGTAGGCTTTTGCTCTTGCTGTTTCTTGCCGTTACCGCCTACGGTCCACGGCCCACGGCCCACGGTTTCTACCGGTTCACCAGTTGCCGGATAACGCTTCGGACGCGGGCGGCCAAAGCGAGGTGGGAGTAGAGGACTTCCTTACCTCGCCGCCGGCCTTGAACCAGTCCGCCCATCCGCAGGACGGACAGGTGATGCGAGACGGTCGGTTGGGAGAGTTTCAATCGGCGGCACAGGGCGGTGACGTTGGAGGGGGATTCCCTCAAAGCCAGAAGGATGCTCAGGCGCGAAGGATCGCTCAGCAGCCCGAAAAGCCCCGCCAACTCTTGCGCACGCCGATCAGGCCTGGTCAGGCTCATGGCTCACACATGAAAACGATTGGAAGCCCTGGAAAGGCAAACCACTGCCGCAATGGAAGACGAATGATTACGTCATCATCGTGGCAGTAGTCGGCCCATATCCGGGAATCGCCGCGGGCGATTATGGAACTCCGGACGACCGGGCTTGCTGTCAGGTCGGAACAGGAACCGGCAATTATACCTGTTTCCGCTTCCAGCGGATGTAGAAGATAATGATCACCACCAGCAGGATGAGGGCGGGGATCTGAATGTATACCCAGGGCTTCGGGAAGAAATCTGATAGGTCGGCCAGCAGGCAAAGGGAAGACAGCATAGAAGCTCCTTCGTCACATCTTGCAATTCCAATGGACACGACTCGCGACATCAGGGCGTCAACCAATGATCGCCCAGCGAGAGACAGCACAGGCAACAACTAGCGGCGACTGGAGTCGAACCAGTGACCTAGGGCTTATGAGTCCCTCGCTCTAACCAACTGAGCTACGCCGCCACATAAGCGATATATCTTTATGCTCCGAATTCTTTTTTTGCAAGTCTTATTTATCCGGTGCGGTGGAAGGATTTTCTTCCTCCGGTCCGTCGGAGAGGCGCGTGTTGGCGTGGCTGGACTTGCCGCCCTCGTCCAGAGCGTACACCTGCCGGGGGCTCCAGTGGATTTGCCCGCGGGCCTTCAACAGCAACTCCTGGGCAAGCTTATCGCGGGCCTCCACGTCCTTGCGGTCGATTTTGGACAGTTCCGGGCCGGCCTGGCGGGCCAGTTCGTGCAACGCCTCTTTTTGTTTTTCGGTCGGCTTGGCTTTGCTGAAACACTCGCATAGCATGGCGTAAAGGCGGTACCCGTCGTAGGCGTCCACCTGCTCCGCGCCCAAGAGCGACAATATCTGGTCCAGTTGGTCCAGCCGAATTTTTTCCCGAGCGGCCTGAAGCGACCGGATCTTTTCCCGCAGGGTGTTGAGCTGGTCCTTGAGCTTGGCCTTCCTGGCCGCCTCGCACTGCCGGACCAGTTCGGGCAGCTTCTTGCCGTCCCCCTGGTCGAAGGCCAGCAGGGCGTCGTGCCTGGCCTGAATTTTTTCGCCAAGCTTTGCCTGCTCGTCCGGGCCAAGCTTCAGTTCTTTGACCAGCCCGCTCCAGAACGGAGTTTTCAGCGGGTCGCCCGCCGGGGCCGAAGTCGATGCCGGAGCGCTGGTCGCCGCCTGGCAAAAGGCCGCCGACGATGCGACCATGACCATCAGGCCGATCCGAGATCTCCATTGCGACATGAGGGTTCTTGTACCACAAACTTCCGCGTCGCGGCAAATGGAAATTCCCGAACGGGTGCATGTGCATATCGGTTTCCGGTTATGCAGTCTTGCCTCCAAACGTCATAGGGTGCCTCACTGCGCCGACCAGCAAGCTGGATCTTACGTCGGCTTGCCGGTCGGCGCGTTGGAACCTTTCAAGAAGAAAGAACTCTCGCATTCAGAAATCTGTCGGGGAAAAGCGGAACGGTAGAAGTGCGGACGCCTGACTTCCAGAAAACCGAATGCGCCCTTCTCGCAACCGCTTGTAGTGGCCTCTTCAGGAAGCCCCTGACGGGGCCACTACAAACGGGTACAATGACCCACTATGATGATTTTTGTTATTCTGGCGGCGTTCATCGCCGTGATGCTGCTGCGAGACGGCGGGGGGCTGGCCCCTGGGCCGCACGCGACGGTGCTGGCGGCGATCGCCCTTTACGTGGCCGTCGCGGCGATCCTGGAATGGTGGAACACGGTCCGGACCCTTGGCCGGATGAACTCGGCGACCCTCGGGGCCGATAGCGGTTGGCGAGGGCAGGGCTTGCGGCAAATGCTGACCTGCGGCTACCTGCTGGGCGGACTGGTGGGGCTGCTGCTGTGCGGGCTGGGCGACCTGGTCGAATGGGCCACTTCCGTGCCCCTGCTGCCCGAGGCCTTGATGATCGCGCCCTTTGTCGCGGCGATGCTGGCGGTGTGGTGGATGCAGTATCCCGTTCACCTGGCCATGCGAACGCGATTGGCCCAGCGCCCGGACGCCGTCGCCACGCCCATCTGGTCCCGAGCGGAATTCCTGAAGTACAATTTCCGCTTTCAGTTCCTGTTCGTGGCCGCCCCGCTGGGGCTGATCCTTTTGCTCCACGACGCGGTGCTGCTCTACGGCTGGCCGTGGCTGACGGACGCTCTGCTGGCACACGGCTGGAGCCCCGGCCCGGACTGGCTCGAAGGCCTGGCGCTGTTGGCGATCTCGCTGGCGGCGGTCCTGGTCGCCCCCGCGATCATCGTCCACGTCTGGGCGACGCGTCCGCTGCCGGCGGGCGAGCTGCGGACCGACTTGGAGCAGGCGCTGGCCCGCCTGCGAGTGCGCTGCCGGAAGATCCTGCTGTGGGAGTCGGGCGGGGTCATCGCCAACGCCGCCGTGATCGGAATGTTGGCGCCCCTGCGGTATGTCCTGCTCAGCGACGCCCTGCTGAGGCACATGGACCGGCGGGAGGTCCACGCGGTTTTCGCGCACGAGGCCGGGCACATCCTGTCGCATCATCTTTTTTATCTCCTGCTTTTTCTGGTCGGCGTCCAGATGCTGGCCGTCGCGGCCATGGGCGCGTTGGCGGGTCTGCACGTGCCCGACAACCTGGTCCCGGCCTCGGCGCTGGCGATGGTGGCCGTGCCGGGGTTCCTGGCGTTCGGGCGGATCAGCCGGGCGTTCGAGCGCCAGAGCGACGTGATCGGCGCCTGGCTGAGCGGAACGGGCTTGGGCGAAGGCCCCGACGCGGACCGCGTCACGCCCGAGGGGGCGGCCGTCTTCGCGCTGGCGCTGCAGCGGATCGCCCTGATCAACGGCACGCCTCCGGGCAGCCCCAACTTCAGGCACGGTTCGATCCAGAGCCGCGTGAGCTACATCTACTACCTGGGCGTCAACGGAGGCTCCCGCCGGGAAATCGACCGGACGGTCCGGCGGATCAAGATCGGCCTGTGGGCGCTGTTCCTGCTGTCGGTCGCCGCGGCGGCGATTGCCGGGCAGGGGCTGACGGCCTGAAGAACAAAACAGACACCACCAAGAGCACCAAGAACACGAAGGAAGACAAGAGACAAGAAACAAAAGATGCTAAGCCGCCGTCCCGGAAGTTAGGGGTCGTATGGATGTTCTTCCGGGTTTTTGCTGTTTCTTCGCCCCGGAGGGGCGGAAGATTTGTAGCCCACCGCGTCAGCGGTGGGTATCCTGACGAACGGATAGGCCAGCCCCGCAGCGGGGCGACACTACGGTGCGGGTCGGCCTTCTGTAGCCCCTGGCGGGGCTTGACCGGTCGCGCGCCGTGGTTCCCACCGCTTACGCGGTGGGCTACAAATCCACCGCCCCTCCGGGGCGAGGAAACAACAAAGACGCAGCAAAGACAAAGCTTTCTTCTTGGTGCTCTTGGTGTTCTCCGTGCTCTTGGTGATGGCCGTTCCGTTCGTTTTAATCTTCAGGCCCGACGTTGGGAATCTCGTGTTCGTAGAACAGCTTGGCGATCCGGCGGGCGGTCTTGATGGCCAGCGCCCTGGCCACGATATTGCCGTAGGTCGCCGTGGAATCCTCGGCCTCGGGCAGTTCGATCAGGGGCACGGGGTATTCCGTCTGGTCCAGCGGCCAGAGCTTCTTGACATTTCCGACGTCGATGACCTTGAGGCTGACCTTCATCTTTCCGGCCCACAGGGGCGTGTCGTCGCTCTCGCGGACGGAGAAGCTTTCGATCTCCACGCTCAGGATCAGGTCGGCGTGGAGTTTTCGGCCGATCTCCTGTTTGGAAACGCTCGCGTCCGCGAAGTTGGCCGCCACTTCGAGCAGCCGTTCTCGCGGAATCGCGGCCCCGGCGACCTTGTTGATCAGAAGTTCCTTGTTCAGTTCGTCCGTGAGCATGTCCTTGATCGGCTCGTAGCTCAGCGGCTGCTCGCTCTCGACGTACACCAGGATGGTCTTGTCCTTGGGCAGTTCCGTGATGGCCTTGACCTTTCGCGGCGGGGCGAACTGGGCGACGATGTAGGCGAAGGCCGTGCAGCCGCTCAGCGTCGTCAGCGACGCCAGCCCCAGGACGATCAGGAAGCGAGCAAGACGTGTCGCGGGCGTCCCGCCCGCGTGTGCCGCGGACATCTTGTCCGCGTCTTGCCGTTGTGGTTCAGGCCGTCCACGAAGAGAAGATTCGGACGAGGGCGAGACGCCCTGGGCACACGCGGGCAGGATGCCCGCGCCACAAGCGCAACGGCCGATCAAGAAGCGATGGATTCTCATTTCTTCTCCTCCCCCCCAATTTCATCGTCTTTGGGGAGCTTGTGCTTGTAGAACTTCTTGGCCAGCAGTTCGGCGAACGCCAGGATCGTCTGGTTGCGGATTTCCCGGTCGTCGCCGTTGAGGTCTCCCATATTGGTGTCCTTCTCGGGATACTTGATCTGAATCTCGCCGCCGTTCCACACGCAGGCCTCTTTCTCGGGCAGCGAGCACTTGTGCAGCGTCACCTGGGCCGTCAGGTACCCGCGATGCAGGTACGTGCTTCCGGGCTCCAGCGTGGAAAACGTGATCACCGAAATGTTCAACACGAAATCGGCCCCGAGTTTCTTGCCCAGCGCCGTCTTGTCCATTCCTTCCCAGTCGGCGTGGTCGTCCTGGAAGCGGGTGACCCGCTCGCCCGGGACCGCCTTGACCTTGTCCACGTTCTTGGTCAGTTGATACCCCATGACGTTGGAGATCTGCTCGCGAAGCTTCGGGTAGTCGTAGAGGATCGCCGGTTCGACGTACGCGACCACGGCCACCGTCTTGTTGGGCAGGTCCTTGTACTCGGCCTCCTCGGTCTTATCGGGCATGACCGGGGAACCCAGATACATAAGATAGGACGCGTAATTGCACCCGACCACCAGGACCAGGATCAGGCATAGACCGAGGATCGTACATGTTTTCATAGGTCACCAACCTTACGTCTTTCTTCCGATCTCCAGAGAATCACCAAGAGCGCCAAGGCCACCAAGAGCACGAAGAACAACAAAGACTATAGCTTGCGGATTTTAATCTCCGGAATTTCTTCAGGCTTTTCTTTTCCATTTCAATCTCTCTGTCTTCTTGGTGCTCTTGGTGTCCTTGGTGCCCTTGGTGATTGCCGTTGCTGTCACCGCATCGGGAACGTTCCGTTGGCCCAGCCGAGGTAGGCTTTGAGGCCCCATCCGGCGGCCAGTCCCGCCAGGGCATAGACCAGCCACCACCATCGCCATCGCAGGCGGCTGAACGCCGCTCGCCCGGTGACCAGTTCCGCCATCGCCATCGCCCAGATCGCAAGCATCGCCGCCGCGAGCACCGGCCCGAAGGGGTGTGCCCGGAACGCCAGGCCGACCTGGCCGTGCGCCAGGGCGCTGAACGAGGTGGTCATGCCGCAGGTCGGGCAGGGCCAGCCCGTCGTCGCCAGAACATTGCAGGCGCCCAGGTGAAGCTGCTCGTGCGTCCCCAGGCCGCGCTCGTCCGGGTGCAGCCAAGCCGCCACGATCATGACCGCCAGGATCGGCGCCGCCACCGCCAGCCCGCGAAGCCGAACCGCCAATCCCGACCCTGCCGGGACAGGGATAACAGGGTTCGCTCCGGTGTGGGTAGTCCCGCCGTGAGGCGGTTCTGTGGCCGCTTGGATTGCTTGTTCGGTAGGCATAGGTT
>CAZYDC010000324.1:0-6340 GCA_964646065.1 uncultured Planctomycetaceae bacterium
GAATCGGTTTGGGCCTTGCCAGAGGTTATTGAACCACTCCGTGGTACGTCGGAAAAGGCCTGTATCCACGGGTAGCCCGCAGACGGGCAACCCGTGGCTATTTTATTGAAGATAAGGAAGCGGCGAGCCGGTCAGCCTCTATCGGAGTAATTGCGCTTCCGCCGGATGAACCCTTTTTTTGGCCTTGCCGTTGGCAAAAAAGCGATAAAATCCAACCTAGGTTACGTGGCGACTTTCGAATTGCGTTAGGCACTTAAATTGGATGAGAACCAGAAATGAATTTTCTTTCTGTATTCTTACCTTCATTCCTATCCTTTGCTTTTCTCAGCTTCCTCAGCTTCCTCAGCGACTAACCCGTCTTCATTTTCAGAGCAGAAGAAGCAAGAGGACACGCGCCCGTACGGGCGGGGAACTCATGGGTCAGACGCCCATGCTACGCTTTCCGCACCTCTACTTATACAGGGTATTAGTCGAATTCGTTTCAGGGGCAATCGCGAAAAGATTACAATAGCTCCTTATGTATCCAAAGGAACAAGGACTATACGATCCCCGGTACGAGCACGATGCGTGCGGCATCGGGGCCGTTGTACACATTTCGGGTCATCGCGACCATGCGATCATCGAGCACGCCAAGCAGGTGCTGCTGAACCTTCACCATCGCGGGGCGGCCGGGGCCGACGAGACCACCGGCGACGGCGCGGGCATTCTGATGCAGATTCCGCACGAGTTTTTCGCGCAGGAGGCCCGCCTGGGCTTCGAGCTGCCCCCGGCCGGCAGGTACGGCGTGGGAATGGTGTTCGGCGCCAAGGACGCCTCGGTCCGCCGGCGGTGCGAAGTGGAACTGGAGGCCGCCCTTGCCCACTACGGCCTGACGCTGCTGGGCTGGCGCGACGTCCCCGTTCAGAGCCAATGCCTGGGCTCCATCGCGCTGATGGGGGAACCGTCCGTTCGCCAGGTCTTCGTCGGCGCGGGCGAGTTCGAGGGCGAGGAACTGGAGCGCAAGCTGTTCCTGGCCCGCAAGCGGGTCGAGCGGCTCGTGCGCGAAGCGTACGGCGAGTCCGCCAGCGACTTCTACCTCTGCTCGCTCAGCGCCAGGACCATCGTCTACAAGGGCATGTTCATGGCCGCCCAATTGTTCGCGTACTACCCGGACCTTTCGCACGAGCAGGCCAAGACGGCCCTGGCGATTGTCCACCAGCGATACAGCACCAACACGTTTCCCAACTGGCGACTGGCCCAGCCGTTCCGCATGGTCGCCCACAACGGAGAGATCAACACGCTCTCGGGCAACGTCAACCGCATGCGCGCCCGCGAGGGCTCGCTGCAAAGCTCCTTGCTGGGCGAGAACAACCTCGACCTGCTGCCCGTGCTGCTGCCCGGCGGAAGCGACTCCGCCCAGTTCGACAATGTGTTGGAACTGCTCGTCCGGGCCGGGCGAAGCCTGCCCCACTCCATGATGATGATGATCCCCGAGGCCTTCGGGCCTCGATATCACATCAGCACCGACAAGCGGTCGTTCTACGAATATCATTCCATGCTCATGGAGCCCTGGGACGGCCCCGCGGCCATGATCTTCACCGACGGCAGGCTGGTCGGCGGAACGCTGGACCGCAACGGTTTGCGGCCTTGCCGGTACGTCGTGACCGACGACGACCTGGTCGTCATGGCCAGCGAGGTCGGGGTCATCGACTTCCCGCCGCAGCGCATTCGCATGAAAGGGCGGCTTCAGCCGGGGCGCATGTTCCTGGTCGACACCGTCGAGGGGCGGCTCATCGCCGACAACGAGATCAAGTCCAAGATCGCCCGGCAGAAACCGTATCGCCGCTGGGTCGAGCAGAACCGCATCGAGTTGCTCGGTCTGTTCGCCGGCGCGCACGCGGCCGGACGCGACAGCCAGTCGCTTTTCCAGCAGTTGCGGGCGTTCGGTTATAGCCGCGAGGACCTGAACGTGATCCTGCTGGAGATGGCCGTCAACGGCCAGGAACCGGTGGGCTCAATGGGCAACGACACCCCGCTGGCCGTGCTGAGCGACAAGCCCCGCAGCCTGTTCAACTACTTCAAGCAGCTCTTCGCCCAGGTGACCAACCCGCCGATCGACCCGCTGCGCGAAGGCCTGGTGATGAGCCTGATGTCCCACACCGGCAAGGAGCACAACCTGCTGGAGGAGACGCCCGAGCATTGCCGCCAGCTCAAGCTGCCCCACCCGATTTTGACCAGCGAGGACATCGAACGCCTCCGCACGGTCAGCCGCAAGGATTTCAAGGTCGCCACCATCGACGCGACGTTCGGCGTTCATGGCCCCGGCGGGCAGAACCTGCGCCAGGGTCTGGACGACCTGCTGGCGGCGGCAGAAAAGGCCATCGCCGACGGCGCCAGCCTGCTGATCGTCAGCGACCGGAAGCTTTCGCCCTCCCGCGCGCCGATCCCCGCGCTGCTGGCCACCGCGGCGCTGCATCACGGGCTGATGGCCCGCCACCTGCGAGGCCAGACCGGCATCATCGTCGAAAGCGGAGAGCCGCGCGAGATCATGCACTTCTGCCTGCTGTGCGGGTACGGCGCCACGGCCGTCAACCCTTACCTGGCCCTGGAAACGCTGGCCGAACTGCACCGGCGAGGCGAGATTCCGCCGCACATGGAAATGGAAGAGGTCATCGACCGGTACATTTCCGCCGTCAAGAAGGGCATTCTCAAAACCATCTCCAAGATGGGCATCTCGACGCTGCGAAGCTACCGGGCCGCGCAGTTGTTCGAGGCGATCGGGCTGAACCGCGACGTGATCGACGCCTATTTCACGGGCACCAGTTCGCGGATCGGCGGCATCGGGCTGGAGCAGATCGCCGCGGATGCGCTCGCGCGTCACCGCGCGGCCTTTACACCGCTTAAGCCCGGCCAACTGGAGTTGGAATTCGGCGGCGAGTATTCCTACCGCGACGACGGTGAGCAGCACCTGTGGAACCCGCGTTCCGTCGCCCGCCTTCAGCACGCGGTTCGCCAGGACGATCCGAAGGCCTACGCCGAATACGCCCAGGCCATCAACGACCAAAGCCGCAAGCTCTGCACGCTGCGAGGGCTTTTTGAATTCGTGCCCGGCGAGCCGGTGCCGTTGGACGAGGTCGAGCCCGCCGCCGAAATCGTCAAGCGGTTCTGCACCGGCGCGATGTCGCACGGATCGATCAGCAAGGAAGCGCACGAGACGATGGCGCTGGCCATGAACGGCCTGGGCGGCATGAGCAACACCGGCGAGGGCGGCGAGGATCCGGCCCGATACGCCCCGGCGACCAACGGCGCGAAATGTGACGCGAGCGCAAAATGTGACGCGGGCGTAACACGTGACGCGGGCGTCTCGCCCGCGTGTGCCGCGGACATCTTGTCCGCGTCTTCGCCGTTTCCGGTTGTTTCCACCGAGGGACAGCAACAAGAGCAGCAGCAAGAACAGCCACAAAAACAGCCACAAAAACAACAACAAAAGCAACAGCAAGACGCAGGCAAGATGCCTGCGGCACACGCGGGCGAGACGCCCTCGCCACACGCGGGCATGATGCCCTCGTCACACGCGGACAAGATGTCCGCGTCACAATCGCTCAACAGCGCCATCAAGCAGGTGGCCTCGGCGCGGTTCGGCGTGACGATCGATTATCTGGCGCACGCTCGCGAGTTGCAGATCAAGATGGCCCAGGGCGCCAAGCCCGGCGAGGGCGGACAACTGCCCGGTCACAAAGTCACCGACGAGATCGCGCGCCTCAGGCACGCGACGCCGGGCGTGACGCTGATCTCTCCGCCGCCGCACCACGACATCTATTCCATCGAGGACCTGGCCCAGCTTATTTACGACCTCAAGTGCGCCAACCCCGGCGTGAAGGTCAGCGTCAAGCTGGTCGCGCAGGTGGGCGTGGGAACGGTCGCCGCCGGAGTCGCCAAGGGCAACGCCGACGAGGTCCTCATCAGCGGGCACGACGGCGGAACGGGCGCAAGCCCGCTGTCCTCCATCAAGCACACCGGCGGGCCCTGGGAACTGGGCCTGGCCGAAACCCAGCAGGTGCTCGTGCTCAACAACCTTCGCGACCGCATCCGCCTCCAGGTGGACGGCCAACTCAAGACCGGGCGCGACGTGGTCATCGGCGCTCTGCTGGGCGCCGAGCAATTCGGGTTCGGCACGGCCGCCCTGGTCAGCCTCGGTTGCGTGCTGATGCGAAAATGCCACAAGGGCACTTGCCCCGTGGGCATCGCCTCGCAGGACCCGCAGCTCCGCAAGCGGTTCCCCGGAAAGCCCGAGCACCTGCAGCGGTTCATGCTCATGGTCGCCCAGGAAGTGCGGCAGATCATGGCCGCCCTGGGCTTCCGCAAGTTCGAGGACATGGTCGGCCGCGTGGACCGCATTTCCATGCGACAGGCCATCGAGCACTACAAGGCGCGCGGGCTGGACTTCTCGGCGATCCTTCGCCCGCCCGACACCCGCGACGGCCACGGAACGCATCGCGTCCGCGGGCAGAAAATCACCATCGGCGACAACCTGGACTGGCAGATCCTGGAGAAGGTCGCCCCGGCGCTGGAGCACAAACAAAAGGTTTCGCTGGAGATGCCGATCCGGAACGTCAACCGCACGGTGGGCGCGATTTTGTCCAACCGGATCGTCATGGCCCACGGTCCGGGCGGCCTGCCGGACGGAACGATCGAGCTGACTTTCCGCGGTTCGGCCGGGCAGAGCTTCGGCGCGTTCCTGGCCCCGGGCGTCACGCTGCGGCTGATCGGCGACAGCAACGATTACGCCGGCAAGGGCCTTTCGGGCGGGCGGATCGTCGTGCAGACTCCGCCCGAGGCCGACTTCGAGCCTGCCGAAAACGTGATCGTCGGCAACACGCTGCTCTACGGCGCGACCAGCGGCGAGGCCTTCATCAACGGCCAGGCCGGCGAGCGGTTCGCGGTGCGAAACAGCGGCGCCATCGCCGTGGTCGAGGGCATCGGCGACCACGGGTGCGAATACATGACCGGCGGACGCGTGGTCGTGCTCGGCCAGACCGGGCGAAATTTCGGCGCCGGAATGTCCGGCGGCGTGGCCTACGTGCTGGACGAATTCCAACTTTTCGACACGGTCTGCAACCTGGACATGGTGGAGTTGGAGAGCGTCCACCTGGCCCCGGACAAGAAATTCCTGCGGGACCTCATCGAGCGGCACTACCAGTGGACGCAGTCCAGGCAGGCCAGGCGAATCCTGGACAACTGGCAGGAAATGGTCGGCAAGTTCGTCAAGGTCATGCCCATCGATTACCGCCAGGCCCTGGAGCGGTTGCAGGAACGCGAGCAGCGAGGCGCCGACTTCTCGCCGGCGACGGAGGAGGTGTTCGGTGGGTAAGCCCAGTGGATTCATGGAAATTCCCCGCCACGACGTCCCGCATCGCGACGTTAGCGAGCGCGTGAAGGATTATTTCGAGATCGACCTGCCGCTGGACGGCGAGGCGATCCTCGACCAGGCCGCGCGCTGCATGGATTGCGGAATCCCCTTCTGCCACGGCGCCGGTTGCCCGCTCAAAAACCGCATCCCCGAGTTCAACGACCTGCTCTATCGAGGCCGCTGGCGCGAGGCGTGCGACAACCTGCATTCGACCAATAATTTCCCCGAAATCACCGGGCGAATCTGCCCGTCGCTGTGCGAGGCCTCCTGCACGCTGAACCTCAACGACCAGCCGGTGCTGATTAAGCACATCGAATTGCAGATCGTCGAGCGCGGCTGGGCGCAGGGTTGGATCACGCCTCTGAAGCCCGCGCGGAACACCGGTCGCCGCGTGGCGATCGTCGGCAGCGGGCCCGCCGGGCTCGCGGCCGCGCAGCAACTGGCGCGGGCAGGGCACGACGTGGTCGTGTTCGAAAAGAACGCCCGGGTCGGCGGCCTGCTGCGATACGGCATTCCCGATTTCAAGCTGGACAAAAAAGTGCTCGACCGCCGCCTGGCGCAGATGGAGGCCGAGGGCGTCGAGTTCCAGACCGGCGTGCAGATCGGCGAGGACATTTCGCCCAAGTACCTGCTCAACCAGTTCGACGCGATCTGCATCGCCTCGGGCGCGGGGCAGCCGCGAGACCTCGTCGTCTCCGGCAGGGAGCTTAAGAACGTATACTTGGCCTTGGACTTTCTCGGCCAGCAGAACCGCGTCAACGGCGGTGAGTTCGTCGATCCTGCCGCGGTCATCTCCGCCAAGGATAAAACGGTCGTGGTCATCGGCGGCGGCGACACCGGCAGCGACTGCGTGGGCACCGCCCGGCGGCAGGGGGCGAGCCAAATCGTCCAGATGGAAATCCTGCCCCAACCGCCCAAGGAACGCCCGGCCGAAACCCCCTGGCCGACCTG
>CAZYDC010000325.1:0-6336 GCA_964646065.1 uncultured Planctomycetaceae bacterium
CGCGTTATGCAGGAGTGCAAGAAGCACGGCTGCGCGATCAGCATCGTGGACTGCGACGGCAACCCGCATGACATCGTGGGCAACTGGCTGGAAGAGGGCGTGAACATCATGTTCCCGCTGGAGGTGGCCGCCGGTTGCGACCCGTACGCGTGGCGCAAGGAGTTCGGCAAGGACATGCGGATTCGCGGCGCGATCGCCAAGGCCCCGTTGGTCGAGGGCGGGAAAGCCATCGACCGCGAACTGGAACGCATCAAACCGCTGCTGGAACAGGGCGGGTACATCCCCCACCTGGACCACCTGGTTCCCCCGGACATTTCCTACAAGAATTATTGCGAGTATCTGGAAAAGAAACGCAAGCTCATCGGCAAAATTTAGTTGTTTGTTTTGGTGCGAGACTGTGGGCGGCGCATCGCGCGATCGTCGCTTGGGGTTTCACAAAACCCTCGTGTCCAGCGAGAACCCTCGGCGAGGCGCTTATGATATGCATTAAGCGGAGACAAACATGGCGGAATCCGTGAACGCGGCGCTCGTGACCGGCGCGGCCAGACGCCTCGGCCGGGAGATCGCGATGACGCTGGCCCGGAAGGGCTATGACATCGCACTGCACTACCGCGCCTCCGCGGACGACGCGACTGCCCTCGCCCAGGACATCCGCCGCCTCGGCCGAAGGTGCGTGCCCATCGAGGCCGACCTGGCCGACCTCAAGCAAGTCCAGGCCCTGATGCCCGCCGCCCTGCAGGCCCTGCCTCACTGCAACCTGCTGGTCAACAACGCCTCACTGTTCGAGCGGTGCGAGTTTCTGGAAACCACCGAGGAACTTTTCGAGCGGCAGATGAACGTGAATTTTCGCGCGCCGTTTTTCCTGGCCCGCGACTTCGCCAAGCGGTGCGGCAAGGGGCACATCATCAACCTGCTGGACACCAAGGTCGCCAAGCAGTCCGCCGCGTATTTCATCTACACCCTCAGCAAGAAGGCCCTGGCCGAGTTCACGCTGATGGCGGCAAAGACGCTAGCCCCGAACATCCGCGTCAACGGAATCTGCCCCGGGCCGATGCTGCCCCCGCCGGGCCAGAGCGAGGAATATCTTCAGAACCTCGCCAAGACCGTGCCGCTCGGCCACGTGGGCGACCCGAGCATGATCGCCTCTGCCGTGGCGTTCCTGATCGACAACGAATTCATCACCGGCCAATGGTTGTATGTGGACGGCGGACAGCACCTATGAAAAAGGGGACATTCTACTTTTTCAGCTTTGGGGAAAAGTTGAATGTCCCCCTTTTCTCTTTGTGAGAAGAGGCAACATGATTATTCGAATCAAGAATCTGCGGTTGCGAGCGATTGTCGGCATCAACCCCTGGGAGCGAGAGCAGACCCAGGAGGTCGTGCTGAACGTCGAACTGGAGTTCGACGGCGCCAAGGCCGCCGCGAGCGACCGCATCGAAGACACCGTCGATTACAAGCGGCTCAAGCGGCAGATCATGCAGGAGGTCGAGGCCTCGCAGTATTTCCTCATCGAGAAACTCGCCGCCCGCGTGTTGGAGATCGTTCGCGCCGAATCGCTGGTGACGCGCGCGACCGTGGAAATCGACAAGCCTTCGGCCCTGCGGTTCGCGGATTCGGTCTCGGTAAGCTGCGAGTTCACGAGGGGAAAATGAATGATTGAGGGTGGCATGGCGACGTTGTTTGTCGCCATGTCGGAGGCTTTCGGGTATCGCATGGCGACCAACAACGTCGCCATGCCACCGCCCAGCTTGCTTGTCGGCGCAGTTTGGTTTACCGCGTGAGCTTCCGCACCTTCAGCATCGCCTGCGGGATGAACTCCAGCAGGTCCGATGCGATCATCGACACCTGCCCGAATTTCTTCGCCGCCAGATCGCCGGCCAGACCATGCACGTAAACTGCCAGCACGGCCGCGTCGAACGATTGCAAACCCTGACCGACGATGGCGGCCGTCAGGCCCGTCAGCACGTCGCCCGTGCCGCCCGTGGCCATGCCCGGATTGCCGGTGGTGTTGACGAATAGGCGTTGCCCGTCGGTGACGACGGTGCCGTGGCCCTTGAGGACCAGCACGATAGGCTTATCTGGTGGCATGGCGACGTTGTTTGTCGCCATGCTTTGTGTCCGCCCGATCCACTGGCGCACCGTCGCCAGGGCCAGGCCCTCGCGATCCGCTTGGACTTCCTTGGTCGTCCGGTTGACGAGGCGTCCGAACTCGCCGGGGTGCGGGGTGAGGATCATCGGGCACTGCCGCGTCCTCGGCCAATTCTCGATGGACGCGAGGTTATTGAGCCCGTCGGCGTCGATGACGACGGGCCGTTCCTGGGCCAGCGCCGCCTGAACAAGGTTTCGCTGCCCCGGCCCCTTGCCCATGCCCGGTCCGACGGCCAGCACATCGTATTCAATCTCGTGGAGCATCTGTCGCACGGACGGCGGCGCGAGTTCGCCTCGCGAATCGCACGCCAGCGGGACCGACGTGGCGCACGGACACAGGCCGGCTATGGAAAGCTGAACCGTCTCCGGCGCCGCGAAGCTCGCCAGACCCGCCCCGCCGCGAAGAGCGGCATTGGTCGCCATCGCCACCGCGCCCATCATCCCGCGCGACCCGCCGACCACCAGCACATGCCCATACTCGCCCTTGTGCCCGTCAGCCCGCCGCGGCCGCAAACGTGGCACGGCCTTCACACGCAATGTTTTCACCATGGCACGGCTCCTCAATCACAAACAGTGCAATCGGTAATCCGTAATCGGTAATCGGTAAAAGCGAAGAAACCGCTCTTGCTGTTACCGATTACTGGTTACCGGTTACTTCTTTCTCTGCGATCTCTGCGTTGAATCCTTCGCCAGGCGATTGATGAGCGCGGCGATGTAGCCGCCCGCGAAACCGTTGTCGATGTTCACCACGCTTACGCCGCTGGAGCAACTGTTGAGCATGGTCAACATGGCGGCCAAGCCGCCGAAACTGGCGCCGTAGCCGACCGAAGTCGGAACGGCCACCACCGGCGAGGCCACCAGCCCGCCCACCACGCTGGCCAGCGCGCCTTCCATTCCGGCCACCACGACCAGCACGTTGGCCTGCTGGAGAATCTCGCTTTGAGCCAGCAACCGGTGTATGCCCGCGACGCCCACGTCGTAATGCGTCGTCACGTGCTGGTCCATGATCTCCGCCGTCACGCGCGACTCCTCCGCCACCGGCATGTCGCTGGTGCCCGCGGCCACGATGGCGATGTGGCCGTGCCCCCGCGCGGCCTTTCCCGTGCGGACCTTTCCCTGCCGAAGCGTCACGGCCCGCGCCGACTCGTGGTACTGGGCCTGGGGGAAATCCTCGGCGATCGCCGCGAACGTGGCGGGTTCAGCCCGCGTCGCCAGCACGTTGCCGCCGTGCGCCGCGAGCTTGCCGAAAATCACGCGAGTCTGCTCCAGGGTCTTGCCCGGGCAGAATATCACCTCGGGAAAACCGCACCGAATGCCGCGATGATGGTCCACATTAGCGAAGCCCAGCGGCTCGAACGGAAGGTGGCGAAGTTTCCTAATGGCGTCATCGATCCCGGTGGCGCCGTCCTTGACTGAATTCAATAGCGTCTTCAATGCTTCTTCGTTCATGCAGGTTCTCTATTTATTAGAAGGATTCATCATCCTTTTTCGTCTTCGGTCATCCAATCCGCAATCCGAAATCCTCAATCCGCAATCATTTTCGCACGGTCGCCTGGGCTTCGAGGTCCAGTTCGCTCGTTCGCCCAAGCCGATAATAATGATATCCCAAACCCGCGATCATGGCGGCATTATCCACGCAGTATTGTAGGGCGGGCAGGCGGAGTTTGCAGTGCAGCTTGGCGGCCAATTCCGCCGCCGCCGCCCGCAAGGCCGAATTCGCCGACACCCCGCCGCCGATCACGATCGTCTTGGCGCCCGTCCGCATCACCGCCCGGTGCATCTTGGTCTTGAGCACGTCGGTCACGGCGGCCTGGAAACTCGCGGCGATGTCGGCCGTCTGCTGAGGCGTCAGGGCGGCCGCGTCCCGCGACGCGGCGGCGGGCGGTATTGCGCGGCGGCCATCCCTGGCCGCCGCGTCCGGAGGTGGCGGCCAGGGATGGCCGCCACCCATAACTGAAGGAATGACGGAACCAACACCCTGACTGCCCCGTGCCGCGCGGCGCGGCCGTTGAGGCACGCCGTTGACGTGGTACAGCACGGCCGTCTTCAATCCGCTGAACGAGAAATCCAGCGACTGCCCGTCCAGCAACGTGCGGGGAAAATCCACGGCGGCCGAACTGCCCGACTTGGCCACCTTGTCGATCACAGGTCCGCCGGGATAGCCCAGTTTCAGAATGCTCGCGACCTTGTCGAAGGCCTCGCCCGCCGCATCGTCGATGGTCGTGCCCAGCAGTTCCATTTCCGTGGGCGAATCGCAGTGGTACAAGGCCGTGTGCCCGCCCGAGCAAATCAGCGCCACCGCCGGGTATTCCAGCGGATCGGAATCCAACGCCGCCGCGTACGCGTGCGCATAAATGTGGTTGATGCCCAGGAGCGGAACGTCCCACACCCAGGCCAGAGTCTTGGCGGCCATCAAGCCCACCAGCAGCGAGCCGATCAGTCCGGGCTCGTTCGTGACAGCCACCGCGCGGATATCCGCCGGCCTCACGCCGCTTTGCTCCAGCGCCTGGGCGATGACCGAATTGATCGCCTCGATGTGCGCTCGCGAGGCGATTTCGGGCACCACGCCCCCGTATCGCGTGTGCAGTTCGATCTGCGTAGCCACCACGTTGGAGAGCACCTTTTGCCCGTCAGTGACGACGGCACAACTGGTCTCGTCGCAACTGGATTCCAGGCCCAGGATCACCGTCGGCTCACTCATCGTCGGCACGCGAGGTGGTCGGGGCGCTGGCGGGCATGGTGGCCCGCGCCTGCGCGGCCTTTTTGAGCAGGGCCTTGTACTTCGGCGGATCGCGAAGGAGCTGGATCGCGGCGGTCAGGGGTTCGTCCAGCGACAGGAACGAGGGCGTCAGGTCCGCCCCGCCGTCGGGCCAGGTGGCGGGCATGGTTTCGGGAGTCGGCTGGAACAGCACTTCCCCGCGCAGGCGAAGGGCCTCCAGGTCGTCCAATTGCTCGCAAGCGACGCTCAGGTCCGGCGCGATGCCGCCGATTCCGTCTCGCCGGGAAATGCGGATGTCGCCCTTGAGCAGATACTCCGACGTCGTCAGGCTGATTAGCCCGTCCCCCAGCGGAAAGAGGCTCTGCACGCACCCCTTACCGCGGGTCCGCTCGCCGACCAGCACGGCCCGCGAGTGGGCCCACAGCGAACCGGCCACGATCTCCGCGGCCGACGCGGTCTGCCCGTTGACCAGGATCGTCAGCGGAATCGCGTCGGAAAAAACTTTCTCCGGCCTGGCCCGGTAGAGTTCCTGCCGCCCGGCGCGGTCCACGGATTTCACCATCAGGCCCTCGCGAAGAAACAGGTTCGCCGCGACCACCGCGGAGGGCAAACCGCCGCCGGGATTGCCGCGAAGGTCCAGCACGACGGACCGAAGATTGTGAAAGTCCCGCAGCACCTGCTCCAACTGCCCGGCCGTCTTGGGGCAGAATTCCCGCACGCGGATATAGGCGATGCCCTCCTTGGCATCCAGAGCGTACACCCATCGCCCCTGTCCGGTGCGGAACAGGCCGACGACCGTTTCCAATTCCATCTCGCCGCGCGGCAGGTCCCGCTCGCGCCGCTCGGCGCCTCGCTGAAACACGATATGCACGCTGCCGCCGGGGCCGCCGTCCAGCAGATCGTAAATCCCGGACAGCGGCAGGCGCCTGGCGTCCTGCTTGTCGATGGAGATAATCCTGTCGCCGGTATGGAACCCCGCGCGATCGGCGGGCGAACCGAGCATCGGCCCGATGACCACGGTCTGCCCGGAGATGATCTCCAGTTTCAGCCCGACCCCGCGATAGTTGCCGTTCATGCGGCTGTTGAACTCGGCGAGTTTCTCGGGTGGGACATACCTAGAAAACTCGTCCAGCCCCTTGACCATTCCGGCGATGCCGCCACCGACGAGCTTGTCGTCCTTGAGCGGATAAAGATAGTGCTGACGGATGATGCGTGTGGCTTGGGCCAATTGCTCCTGCACGGGATCGGCCGGTTGTTCATGGACGCCGTCGGGACGGTTGGACGGCGTCTGCGACGGATGATTGTGCGTAAAGACAACAACGCACGCCGCGGCGGCGACGATGGCGGCAATCAGGATCAGATTGCGTTTCGGCATGGTGTCTGGAGGCGTCGAACCCCCAAGGGGGTTTCAAAATGGGCAGGAGCGGAATCGAACCGCCGACACTGCGATTTTCAGTCGCATGCTCTAC
>CAZYDC010000326.1:0-6335 GCA_964646065.1 uncultured Planctomycetaceae bacterium
ACGACCTGGTGGTGCTGCGGATCGCCGGGCCTCGGGGCGGCATCGGCATTGCGGTGGCGTTCGACCAGCACCCGATGCTGGAGGACAACCGCAAGCAAAACCATTACGCCCGCGAGTACAAGGCCGAGGAAATCCCGCTGAAGGTGCGAACCAGCGCCCAGGACGCCTGGCTGGTGCTGGACGGGCGGTTTACGAATCCGGGCGGGGCGGCGCGCCCCGGCCGCGATAGCGGAGGCTTTGGCGGCGTGGCGAAGGTTATCGCCAAGGGGCCGCGCGCGTCGATGGGGCTGGACAACGTTTGCTGGCATACAGGTCCGGTCGTGTCGGTTCGCCAGGCCGACGAGGTGTTGATCGTGGCCAAGGTGTTCAAAGGTCCAGCCACGCCGCAAGCGGTGCGGCAGGCCAAGGCGGCCGTCACGCGAGCGGGCGCATCCTACGCCGCCCTGCTGCGACGCCACCAGGCCCAGCACCGAAAACTCTACCGGCGAGTGGAACTGGATATCGACTCCGAGTGTAGCACGGAAGAGCGGGAGCGAAATCGGGAGGGAAATCGGGGACTGAGACCGATTCCGTCCGCGGAATCGGTGTCTGTCCCCGATTTCCGCGCCGGGAAAAACGGGGACAGACTCCGATTTCAAACAGCCGAAATCGGACTCAGTCCCCGTTTTTCCAGTCCCCGTTTTTCCAGTCCCCGCTTTTCCTCAGTCCCCGCTTTTCCCAACGAACTCCTGCTGGCCGAGGCGTACCAGAACCGCGTTTCCAACTCGCTGACCGAGCGGATGTTCAACTTCGGCCGGTATCTGTTCATCAGCTCGACCCACCCCTCCGGCCGGCCGCCCAACCTTCAGGGCATTTGGAACGGCGACTACATCCCCGCCTGGTCCAGCGATTACACGCTCGACGAAAACGTGCAGATGATGCACTGGGCCGCCCTGCCCGGCCGCCTGCCCGAGCTGATGGAACCGTACTTCCGCCTCTTCGAGTCCACCGTCGCGGACTGGCGGACCAACGCGCGGCGGTTCTTCGGCTGCCGCGGCATCTACGCCCCGCTTCGCCAGAGCGATCACGGCCTGCTGCCCGAGTTGATGCCCTACCTGATCTGGTTCGCCGGCGCCGGCTGGATCGCCCAGCCGTTCTACGACTACTTCCTGTTCACCGGCGACCGCAAGTTCCTTCGCGACCGCGCGGTGCCGTTCCTCAAACAGGTCGCCCTGTTCTATGAGGACTTCCTCTACGAAGGCAAGGACGGCCGCCTGACGATCTGCCCGTCCATGTCGCCCGAGAACCGGCCGGACGTGCCGGGCGCTACCACGATCTCGATCAATCCGACCATGGACGTCGCCGTCTGCCGCGAGGTGCTGGGCAACCTGTGCGGCGCGTGCGAACTATTGGGCATCGAGCCCGCCGGCGTGCGGCGATGGCGGGCCATGCTCGCCAAGCTGCCCGAGTATGCCGTCAACGAAGACGGGGCGCTCAAGGAGTGGCTGCGGCCGGAACTCAAGGACAATTACCATCATCGCCACCAGTCGCACATTTACCCGCTGTTCCCCGGCGGCGAGGTCACGCGCGAGAGCCGCCCGGACCTGTTCGAGGCCTGCCGCCTCGCCGTCCAAAAGCGGCTGGTGGTGGGGCTCAAGTCGCAAACCGGCTGGTCGCTGGCGCACATGGCCAACATCTACGCGCGTCTGGAGGAGGGCGACAAGGCCCTGGAATGCCTGGACCTGCTGGCCCGCGCCTGCACAGGCCCCAACCTCTGGACCTACCACAACGATTGGCGCAAGCAGGGCATCACGATGGACACCGGCAAGCTGCCGCCGTTCCAGATGGACGCCAACCTGGGCCTGACCGCCGCCGTGCTGGAGATGCTCGCGTTCTCGGCCCCCGGAATGGTCAAGCTCCTGCCCGCTCTGCCCTCGCGATGGCCCCGCGGCAGCGCGGCGGGCCTGCTGTGCCGAGGACAAATCGAACTGGCCTTGGAGTGGGACAAACCCGCCGGCAAACTTGCGGCCACCCTCCAAAGCGATAGCGCCCAAACCCTGACGCTCAAACCCCCGCCCTGGGCCGGAAAACTCGCCAAGTCGGCGCTAGGGAAAGTGCGAACCGACCCCGCCGGCAACCAGTACCTGGAATTATTCCTGCCCGCGAAAAAACCAATCCAGTTGCGGTTTGGAGCGTAAGACCGGCAGCGGGCGGGCCTTGCTCGGCTTTGCCTGGGCGAAGGGAAAAAGGAATGGCCCGTTATGTGCGAGGTGAGGCCGTCGCCTATGAGTAGTCCCGGCGAGCTACGTTTTGGCTGATTCGCCTCCAGGTTGTGCCGCAGAACGAACTGCCCCGGCAAATGCAAGTCCGCCCGTGGTAGTTACGCAGAGCGCGGAATATGACTTGTTAGCGATCATAAATGCTCCTTGAAGACGTAAGTGGACGGGGCGGCTGGAATTCGCTTGACCCGACGCAGGGGCGGGGTAGAATCCCGTTCATTGAAGTGGGCAATGTTGGCGGTTGGCGCTGTTACAGACGATATGAGAGATGCAGGCTGGCTTATGCAGGATGCCATAAAAACAGACTCGCCAACCCGCAAAAGGCACGTATTCTTATCTTACGCGCACGAAGATGAGCGTTTCCTTGGAGCGTTGTGCTCCCACCTTTCTCCGTTAGTACGTGAAGAGCAGATTGAGATCTGGTACGACCGAAAACTTAAGGCTGGAGCACGGGTTAATGACGCCATCAGCGAGCAGTTGCAAGATTCGGATATCATACTTCTTCTGATTAGTGCCGACTTTATTAATTCCACCTACTGTTACAATGTGGAACTCAAGTTCGCCTTAGAGATGCATGCCAAGAAAAGAGCCATAGTAATTCCCGTCATCATTCGGGAATGTGCTTGGCAGTTGGTCAAGCAACTGTCGGAGTTGTTGACGATCCCTCACGATGGCAAGGCAATTGAGTCTTGGGAGAATCCCAACGAAGGCTATGCGCAGGTTGCGCGTTATATTTCCGACGTTCTGATGGGTGATCGGGCTCTTTCGATGTCCCATGGCGGTTTGGTGTCTGCTGGAACGCACGGCGAAGCAGCTAAGGGCGATGATTCCCGCAGGGTGGTATTTCAGCCAGTCGCCCGTGAGACTCTTGGCGGCATAAGTGGTGTACGCGCGTCCCTGAGTCCGGTGGCGACACCGTCGCAGTCCCCAGCGTCTTCCGGGGCGGGTGCATTTTCGATCCCGGGAAGGGACGCGGGCAAGACGCCTACGGCAGAGGCAGGGAAGACGCCCGCGTCACGATCCGGCGATGAACGTTTTCCGGAAACCGAAATGCGCCCATTTGGGGCGGCCCGGTTGCTTTCCGTGGCGATCCCATTATGTCTCGGGGCTTTGTTGGCGACTATCTCTTTCCTGCTGCCGTACCAGGCACTGGGTCAGAAGCTGACGGCATTTCGCGATCGTCTGTCGCTGTCGCTAGCTCCATGGCCTGTCAATTTCCTAGCGATCATCGCCTTGCTGGCAGCCGGAATAAGTTTTGTTCTGTGCGCTTACTTCCTGCGTAATTACATGCGGAAAAATGGCGGCACGGCTTCAGGTATGTATGGGTATACGTCGAAGGGGAAAAGGGCTAAAGCAGGAGGGTTGACGGCTGTTTCATTTTGTATCGTGGCCGCCTGCAGCTATCCGGTGACTCATGGACTGGGTCTGCTTTGTTTTCTTACGTGTGTGCTTTTCGCGGGTAATGGTTTCTTTGACGACCGCAGGAATAATGCCTTAGGCCATGATTGGAAGAGGGATCCCCCGGCCCGCTCGAGAAAGATCAAGATATCGATGGCTCTAATCGTCGCGGTTGTCGCGGTGTTGTGCGGAAGAACGGCACAGACCTTCGAGTGGTATCTGGTCAAAGATGTCCTTGTCTGCGCATTTATGATTGTTTGGTGCGCATACGCCGCCAACCTTACCGACGGCATGGACGACCTGCTGCCAAGTCTCGCTCAACAGGGATTTGGCGTTCTGGCCGTGCTTGGTACGCTTTCCATTATGAAATCTGGAACGGCGACGCCAACTCCCTACCTCTCACTTTGCATTATTGCGATCGGTACGCTGATTGGAGCCAGGTTCTTTACCGCCAATCCTTCCATGATGCCGCTTGGGCACTGCGGTTCCGATTGGATCGGAGCCGTTCTAGGTCTAATGATCTTTGAATCCGGAACTCCAATGTTGCTGGTTATTGCTACCCCAGTCATGATAGCCGAGGTACTGAGTGTCATATTACAGGTCGGAGTGTATCGGTATACGGGGGGCAAGCGTCTGTTCCGTTGTGCCCCGATTCACCACCATTTTCATCTTGCCGGGTGGGCAGAGAATCAAGTGGTTTCACATTTTCGGCTTGCAGGACTTATCTTGTCATGTTTGCTGGCCCTCGCATGGTTTGCCGCGTGAAACCGTGTGTTTACCGCCTTGCGCATAAGGCCCGTTGGGGGACGCCACAGGCTGGTATGCAGCCACCGAAGGCCCCGGCGATATGCATGTTTATCTGATAGGTCTACAGGCCCATTCGCAAGTTCGGCTATGGAGTTTGCGTGGATCGGACTTCGACTGAATGGATCGTACCCTTGGGGGGGGCAAGGCGGCATAATGTCCTCGGCAAGTCTCAGGGCTGTTTCCCAAAAGTATCCTAATTTTGTACGGGCTTTCACCCTTAATCGCCAGTCGGTTGCCGAACGAGTGCCTGTATTCCAGGCAGGTCCAGGGCATGGCCGGCCTTTTGGTTGACGGCGGCCAGGAGGTGCGAGAGGTTGTCAATGTCGTAATGGCATCTGCAGTGCCTTGTGTCCTAATGGGCTGGTTGAGTGGCTGCGGGCAACGCGGATTTCTTTACCACCAACAACGAACTTTGGCCATTAGAATCGGCAAGACATTGTTCTTAGGCCCCGGAGGGGGCCAAAGATTTGTAGCCCACCGCGTAAGCGGTGGGTAGCGTGTGGCATTGACCGTCAAGCCCCGCCAGGGGCGACAGGCCTGCAGCCCTTCGATAAAAGTGACGGCCCAACACGCGTGGGCTTCTGCCGCCCCTGCCGGGGCTTTTCCGCGTTGTTGGCCCGATACCCACCGCTTACGCGGTGGGCTACAAATCCGCCGCCCCTACGGGGCGAAGAAACAACAAGTCCCGTTGCAGTGTTAAATCAAGTCTGGGCGGCGTCCTTTCCGGAACGCCGCCCAGGCCGATAGACAAGGGAGAACCACTCAGCTCTCTAACTCAAACTCGTTGTTTTCTCTTGGCAAGAAGCGCCATTGCGCCCATGACCAGCAGCGACATCGTTGCGGGTTCGGGAACGCCCTGTTCGACGTCGAATCGGCTCGTGCCGCTTGCCTGTTCGTTGGCCGACAGGGTGAAATCGAATTCGGCCGTGATGCTGGACGCCGAAGGTATGGCGTTCGTCAAAGGGGCAACCAGCGGGTCGCGCTCACTAAGCGTTGAGGAGGTATTGGGGCCGATACTGAAGCCACTGACCAGATCGGCATAGACGGTGCTGCCATTGTACCGGGCCTCGTACGTTTTGCCGCCGGGGAACAGGCCGGCGATCGTCGCCCCGTCCGTGTCGCTGGTCAAGGTGATCGCCGCTGTGGCGAAGGCGGTGGCAGGCGAAAGCGTGGGGAAACTCAGCGTCGAAGTAGTGATATCGAAGGTTTCGCCCGAGGAATTGGCCTGCACGCTGAAATAGACGTTGACGGCCGGATCTGCATCGCTCTGGATTTGCAATTGCGAGAGCGTGCCGAGTGACAAGCCGTGCGGGGTTGTCAAGGCGACGGCTCCCGGAAGCGTCCAATTCGACCCGGTCCCGTCGCACGGAATCGTGAACTGCTGGCTTGCGGTCAGGTTTCCCTCGGTCCCCGTGACGGTGACAAGGAAGTCGGCCGAGGCCGGTAAGACGGATGCTGTAAGTAAAAATATTGCCGCAACGATTATTTTTCTTTTCATGGCAATCCTGCTTTCTGTGTTATATCTGTTAGCTTCTCCGTTGGCTGAAACAGGCCACACGGCCTGCTTCGCGATGCATGTTTCACTGTAGCGCATGCCTGATTAATTTCCGCTCAGTAATTGATCCCATTTGGGCCTACGCGATATGCCTACGCCGACAGGCCAATGGGTGCGCGACAGGCTGGAGCGGGAAATGGGGCGCGGGACCTGGCCATGACGCGAGCCCTCTAGTGTAGTGTTTCAAGCAGATGCGGTTTTATCTGGCGCGCCCCAGTCACCAAAACTCGAAATCCGAAGCACGAAATCCGAAACAAATTCAAAGCCCGAAATGACAAATCCAAAACAACGACAGTCCTCTGGACCTGAATTCTCAA
>CAZYDC010000327.1:0-6325 GCA_964646065.1 uncultured Planctomycetaceae bacterium
CGGCGAGGCGCCGTCGAACAGTCCCATCACGCCTTCGATCACGGCGGCGTCGGCGTCGGCGGTGGCGCGGGCGAACAATTGGCGGACATACTCGCGGCTGGTCATCCAACCGTCGAGGTTGTAGCAAGGCCGCCCCGAGGCCAGGGCCAGGTACGACGGGTCCAGGAAGTCCGGGCCCACCTTGAAGGTCTGCACGCGCAGGCCTCGTCGCGCCAGGGCGCGCACGATGCCCAGCGTCAGCGAGGTCTTTCCCACTCCGCTGGAAACGCCGGCGATCAGGATGGCGGGGCAGCCCTGGCTCACATCTCCACCCCTTTCTGCGCGGGCCGGCCGGCGGAGAAACCGTGCTTGACGCACCGCATTTCCGTGACCGTGTCGGCCATCGCGATCAGCCCCGGGGTCGCGCCTCTGCCGGTGAGCACCACGACGCTGCCGGCTGGCGCCAGGTCGAGCATCGCCTGGATGTCCGCCTCTTGGATCAGCCCCCGCGCGACGGCGAAGCATATTTCGTCCAGGACCACGACTTGGCAGTCGCCGGCGGCCAGGGCCTGTCGGGCAAGCTCCAGGGCGGCCCGGGCGGCGGACTGGTGGTTGGCCCATCGCGGGTCGGAGGGTTGCGGCAGGAAGCCCAGGCCCGCCTGGCGCAGCGTGATGTTCGCGTTGTGGGCCAGGGCGGCCACTTCGCCGACCGAGGCGTCGGACTTGATGAATTGAAGGATGAAGACCTTCATGCCGTGCCCGCTCGCTCGGAGGGCCATGCCCAGGGCCGCGGTGGTCTTACCCTTGCCCTCGCCGGTGAAAATTAAGACTCTGGGTTTGTCGGTCATCGTGCGGCCTCCCAGAATTTCCACGCGCTGACGACGCCGGCCCGCGCGGCCAGCCCCGCCGCGAGGAACAGCCCGGCCGCGCCGAACATCAGCGCGTTGGCCTTGCGGATGTGGCGGGCACAAAGCGGCGTCAGAGCGTCGCCGATGGTGGGTTTTTCCAGGGGTTTGCCCTGGTAGAAATTCGTGCCGCCCAGTTGGACTCCCAGGGCGCCGGCCATGGCGGCCTCGGCCAGTCCGGAGTTGGGGCTTTCGTGCTTGCGCCCGTCGCGCGCCAGAATGCGGATCGACTGCGCGGGCCGCTGCCCGAGCACGGCGGCGGCCAGCGCGATCAGCGGAGCGGTCAGGCGGGCCGGAATGAAGTTGGCCACGTCGTCGATCCTCGCGGAGGCCCAGCCGAAATGCAGGTAGCGTTCGCTCTTGTACCCGAACGTGGAATCGAGCGTGTTGACGGCCCGGTAGACCATCGCGCCCACGGGCCCGGCCAGCAGCGCGAACAGCAGCGGGGCGGTCACGCCGTCCACGGTGCTCTCGGCGACGCTCTCGACGGCGGCGCGGGTCACGCCGGCTTCGTCGAGGTTCGCGGTGTCCCGCCCGACGATCATGGCGACGCTCTTGCGGGCCTGGGCAAGGTCGCCCTTGGCCAGCGGGCGGTAGACGGCCATGCTGTGGGCGCACAGGTCCCGCGCGGCGATGGTCGTGTAGATGACCATCGCGCCGGCGATTCCCCCGGCCAGCGGATGCAGGCCGGCGAGCACGTGAATGATTCCCCAGACGAGCCCGCCCGCGACGCCGTAGGTGGCCAACGCGGTGACGATGCCCGCGAACTTCTGACCGGCCGGGCTCGCGGGGAACAGCCGCCGCGTCCAGGTTTCCAACCGCAACGCGAGGAATGCGATTCCGCGCACCGGGTGGGGCAGCCAGCGAGGATCGCCCAGGACCAGGTCCAGTGCGACAGCGGCCAGGATTTGATATTCCAGTGGCATTACAGTCCCAGCAAGCGGTAGATCTCTTTCATGTTCAGGCTCTTTCGCACCACGTCGGCAAGGCGGTCCAGGGCCGGTTCGATGTCGTATCGGGCGCTGACCTTGCCCAGCGGCGCGAGACCACGGCGCACTCGCAGACGGTCGATGAACCAGCGGCGGAACTCGTCGGCGTCGAAGACCCCGTGCAGGTACGTGCCCCACACGCGGCCGCTCGCGGCGCCCAGACCGACGGCCTGGCCGTCCTCGCGGACGAACATCGGCTGTAGCATGGGCATCTTGCCCATATGTGACGCGGGCGTCCCGCCCTCGTGTGTCGCGGACATCTTGTCCGCGTCTTTGCCGTTTCCTGGGGTGTTGCTGTGGACAAGGTCGTCCGGCGAGGCCAAGATGGCCTCGCCACACGCGGACAAGATGTCCGCGTCACACATGGGCAGGATGCCCATGCTATATCCGTTGGTCAGGCCGTGGTGAATCTCGTAGCCGAACACTTCCAGCCCCGAAGGCGTATGTTTGGCCCGGGAGCGGACGAGGGTTTTTTCCGCCGCCAGCACGGTCTCGACGGCCAGCAGGCCCAGGCCCTCGTCTCGGCCGGTGACGGACTCGACGCATTGCGGATCGAGCACGCAGCGGCCTAGCATTTGGAATCCGCCGCAGATGCCGACGATCTCCGCGCTGTCGGCGGCGGCCATTTCCAGAATCTTCGCGGCCAGTCCGGTTCGCTTGAGGTAGGCCAGGTCCGCCAGCGTGTTCTTGCTGCCGGGCAGGATCACCGCGTCGGGGTTGCCCAGGTCCTGGAGCTTGCGGACGATCCGCACCCGCGCGTCGCTTTCGCCGGCCAGCGCGTCGAAGTCCGTAAAATTGGAGATGTGCGGCAGATCGATCACGGCGATCTCGACGCACCGCTCGCCGGCGTCGCGGCGGTCGTCGATGACCCCGCTCTTGAATTCCACCGAGTCCTCCTGCGGGAGGTTCAGCGCGGGTAGGTAGGGCACCACGCCCAGGACCGGCCTGCCCGTGTGACCGAGCGTGTAGTCCAGGGCATCGCCGAGCAAACTGGCGTCGCCTCGGAAGCGATTGACCACCCATCCAGCCACCATCGCACGCTCCCACGGTTCGAGCACTTCCATCGTCCCCACGAACGAGGCGAACACGCCGCCCCGGTCGATGTCGCCGACAACCAGCACGGGCGAGCCGGCGTACAAGGCCATCTGCATGTTCACGATGTCGTGGCTCTTGAGATTGACCTCGCCGGGTGAACCGGCGCCTTCGATCACGATCGCGTCGAACTCGGCGGCCAGCGAGTCGTAGCATTCCTTGGCCGCCGCGAACGCCTGCGGTTTGTAGCGCACGTATTCCATGACCCGCATGTTGCCCACCGGCTTGCCGCGGACGATGACCTGGCTGCCGGTGTCGCTGCTGGGCTTGAGCAGGATCGGGTTCATGCGAACGTCAGGGTCCAGGCGGCAGGCCTGCGCCTGCACGACCTGCGCGCGGCCTATCTCGCCGCCGTCGGCGGTGACGAACGAATTGAGCGACATGTTCTGGGCCTTGAACGGGGCCACGCGAACGCCGTCCTGGAGCAGGATGCGGCAAAGGGCCGCCGTCAGGACGCTCTTGCCGGCGTTGGAACTGGTGCCCTGGAACATGATCGCCGGGGTCCGCCGGGGCTTGGCGGGCGGTCGCGGCGAGCCGGCGGCGATGGCCAATTCTTCGAGCAGGCGGGCGTTCTCCTGCGGCGTGCGGACGGCGACGCGAAAGAAGCGGCCGTCCAGGCCGGGGTAATTGTCGCACACGCGAATGGCGATGCCGCGGCGGATCAGCCGCGCGGCCAGGGCCGGTGCGTCGACGTCCGAGCGGTTCAGGCGAACCAGCAGGAAATTGGCGCAGCCGGGATAGACGAACAGTCCCGGAATTGCGCCCAGGCCTGCCGCCAGCGATTCACGCTGCTCGCGAACGAACTGGCGGCTGCGGTCGGCGTAGTCTCGGTCGGACAGAACGGCGGCGCCGGCCGCCTGCGCCAACGCGTTCACGGACCAGGGCAGCAGGTGCTCGCGCATTCGGGCGGCCATGTCGGGCGAGGCGACGGCGAAGCCCAGCCGCAGGCCCGGAATGGCGAAAAATTTCGTCATCGACCGCAGCACGACCACGTTGACCGGAAGGTCGCGCACCAAGGTCGCGTAGTCCGCGACGAAATCCGCGAACGCCTCGTCCACGACGAACAGGGTTTCCAAATGGCCGGCGGCGAATTCCCGCAGCCGGGCCGGGTCCAGCATCAGCCCCGTGGGGTTGTTGGGCTGACCCAGCAGGACCATCCGGCGTGGCGCGGGCCGTGGCGCGGGCGTCCCGCCCGCGTGTGTCGCGGACATCTTGTCCGCGTCTTTGCTGTTTCCTGGGGTGCTGCTTTGAACAAGGTCGTCCGGCGAGGCCAAGATGGCCTCGCCACACGCGGGCGGGACGTCCGCGTCACACTTGTCCAATTCCTGCCAATCCAGCGCGAACCCGTCGCTTTCACGCAGGGGCAGCGTGTGGACTTCCATGCCGGCGCGCCGCGCCGCCGTCGCGTAGTCGATGTAGCTCGGCGCCGGGATGACCGCGCGAGTCAGTGCGGCGGCGTGGGTCAGGGCGTACAGAAGTTCCGTCGATCCGTTGCCGACGACGATTTGGCTGTCGGGCACCGAGTAGCACTTGGCGATGGCCGAAACCAGTTCCCGCGAGTCGGGGTCGGGATAGTGGACCAGCGATTCGATGTGCCGGCTGAGGACGGCGCGCAGGCATGTTGGCGGGCCTAGCGGATTGATGCTCGCGCTGAAGTCGAGGATTTCCTCGCAAGGCCGCCCTGCCTGCTGGGCCAACGCCCGGAGATTTCCACCGTGACCGGTCATAGAGTCCACCTCGGATGCAAAGGCCAGGCTGCCAGGACGACGGCTGGGATGAGTTCAACAATTTCGCACACGGCCCCGAACGTGTCGCCGGTGGCCCCGCCGATCTTGCGGTAAAAGTACGCAGCCAGGATCGCCGAAACGCCCGCGCAGATCGCCACGATGATCAGGCCTTGCCACGCGAACAGCGCCCAGGCCGCGACGGCCAGCACAGCCATCGCCCAGATCGCCGAGCCGACCGCTCGCCCGCCGCAGAACACCTTGCCCAGCCCCTGCTGGCGGGCGTAGGGCAGCAAGGCCATGTGGGTCACGATGGCGCACCGACCGGCCAGGGGCATCAGCCCCGCGGCGGCCCACAAGCTCGCCGCCGGCAGCGAGGCCAGCGACGCGAACTTGATCAGCAGTACGGAGACGATGGCGATCACGCCCATCGCGCCGACGTGGCTGTCCTTCATGATCTCCAGGATTCTCTCTCGCGGGCGCGAGCTGAGCATCCCGTCGGCGGAATCGCTCAGGCCGTCCATGTGCAGGGCGCCGGAGAACGCGAGCATGACCACGACCATGCCGGCGGCGGCGAGCATCGGCGGCACAACTGCCGCCAGAGCCCATGCGACGAGCCCAGCCGCCGCCCCCAGCAACAGCCCGACCAGCGGGAAGAACGGAACGCTGCCGCCCAGGTCCTCCGTGCGCGTGCCCAGCGTGCCCGCCACAGGCAGGACCGTCAGAAACCGAATTGCCGCGAGAAAACGTCTCATAACGTTCTAAGCTGATGCTGTCTTGTTGGCTGCGATTCCATGCCCAAAATCCAAAATCCGAAGCTCGAAATCCGAAACAAATTCAAAGCCCTAAACGGCAAATTCAAAACAAAGGTTGCAGCTTGCTCCAGGGTCTCAGGGAACCTTGTGGTAACGATCTCTTCGTTTGCTGTTTTGATCATTTGAATTTGGCTCTTGTTTCGTATTTCGTGCTTCGAGTTTCGGATTTTGTCGAGCCGACAAGACCGGCTTTTGTTGTCCGACTAATGCGCCTTGGAGACCGAGGCTTCCTCGAAGGTGGCGATCTCGGTGAGGATTCGCACGGCGGCCTCGACGAGGTTCATGGCCAGGGCCGCGCCGGTTCCCTCGCCCAGGCGCAGGTTCAGGTCCAGCAGCGGGTGCTTGCCCATCTGGGTGTGCATGAGGCGATGGCCCTGCTCGACGCTGCGGTGGGCGGCGACGATGTAGTCGCGCGCGTTGGGCGCCAGGGCGCAGGCGATCATCGCGCCGGCGGTGGAAATGAATCCGTCGATGACGACCGGTTTGCGGAGCTTGGCGGCCCCGAGCACCAGGCCGGCGATTCCGCCGATCTCGAACCCGCCGACCTTGGCCAGCACGTCCAGCGGATCGGTGGCGTTGGGCTGGTTGATCTGAATGGCCCGCTGGACCACGGCGATTTTATGCGTGAACATCTGGTCGTCGATGCCCGTGCCTCGCCCGGTGATGTCGGGCACGGGCGTGCCGGTCAGCACGGCCAGGATGGCGGTCGAAGGCGTCGTGTTGGCGATGCCCATGTCGCCGGTGCCGAACAGGTCGGTCGTTGCGGCCAAGTCGTTGGCCACCTCGATGCCCGCCTCAATGCTCCGCTGGGCCTGCTCGCG
>CAZYDC010000328.1:0-6318 GCA_964646065.1 uncultured Planctomycetaceae bacterium
CGCCGCTGAGGCGCGCGCCGTAAACGCCGGGGGTCTGGCGCGCGGTCTCGACGAGTCGGTCCAGCTCCCTGCACGAGTTCTCGAAGTTGTCGATGGAACTCTGGTGCGAGGCGTACATGAGTTTGCCGAACCGGTGATAGTCGCCCGCCTCCAGGTCGCGCGCGGCCTCGATGGTCCGGGCGATCTCGGTGGTGACGTGCCTGGCCCGCGGCAACTCCTTGTCGGCGAGCTTGAGGGCGCTCGCGGCGACGAGCTTGTCGTCCGCGTCGCGAAGGGCCTTGACGCCCAGCTTGGCGGCGGCGGACTCGCACGAGTTTCGCCGCGCGGCGTATCCGCCGTCGGAAATGGCGTGCTTGACCTGCGTGTCGGCCACCAGCAGCACCATGTTCGGATCGTCGAAGGGAATGTGCCGCGTCTGGCCGTCGCGGCAGTCCAGCAGCAGCGCCCGCCCGGCCCGGCCCAGGATCGAGATCGACTGATCCATGATGCCGCACGGCGCGTTGGCGAACGTGTGCTCGGCCTTCTGACACAGAAGCGCCAACTCGTGCCCGGCCACCGCGCCGGAAAGCCCCGACGCCTCCATCAGCGCCAGCGCCGTCGAGACCTCCAAGGCGGCCGAGGAGGACAATCCGGCGCCCAGCGGCACCGTGCTATCGAACAGCACGTCCGCGCCGGAAAGCTTAAGGCCGCGCGCCACCAGCCCCGCCGCCACACCCTTGGGATAGTTGGCCCAGTGCGGCTGGCCCGGTTCGATCGGGCGCGACAGGTCTATTTCCGCCGACTCTGAAAGCGTGTCCGCCAAGGGTGGCATGGCGACTTTGTTTGTCGCCATGTCCTTGTCGGCCGGGGAGCGCATGGCGACAAACGGCGTCGCCATGCCACCCTTGAACGTCGAGGCCAGGCGGATTTTCGCGCCCGGCCGCGGCGCATACAGGGCGACGATCTGCCGCTCGATGGCGATGGGCAACACGAAGCCGTCGTTGTAGTCGGTGTGCTCGCCGATAAGGTTCACCCGCCCCGGCGCGCGAACCGCCCCGGCGGCGGGATGACCGAAGACCGTTTCAAAACGCTTGCGAAGTTCCTGGATTTCCATGACGCGAGGGTAGCCGACAGCGGCAAGTTCTGTCAAGCCGCGAAAGAAACAACCGTCCGCAGATTACGCAGATTTCACAGATTTAAAGAAGTGACAGGCAGACGAACTCATGGTTTTATTTTCTGGTCTTTTCATCTGTGTAATCTGCGAAATCTGCGGATCAGAGCAGGCGATAGAACCCGTCGCGCTGCCTTGGCTCCCAACCCGCGTCGGTTATCAGGCGGCGGATGGTGGGCACGTCCATGCGGTAGCTGGTGCCGGCGGCGGCGACGACGTTTTCTTCCATCATCACGCCGCCCATGTCGTTGGCGCCGTAGAACAGCGACAGTTGGCCGACCTTGGGACCCTGGGTGACCCACGAGGCTTGGAGGTTGTCGAAGTTGTCCAGCATCAGCCTCGCGACGGCCAGCGTGCGCAAATACGTGATCGCGCCGGCGGGCGAAAATGGGGACTGGCTCCGATTTCGCTGTTTGAAATCGGTGCCTGTCCCCTTTTTCGCCGGGTCATCGGACGGCACGCCAAACAGCGAGCTAGCGCCCACAATCGCGCTGCCGGAAATGGGGACAGGCACCGCCAAACAACCTGCGGAGCCAGTCCCCATTTCCTCACCCAACTCCGTATTCTGCGCCTGGAACGTCCAGCAGATGAACGCGGTGAAGCGGCCTTTGCCTTTTTCGAGCGAGCGGTCCTGCAATTCCCGCAGCCGCCGCAGATGCTCGATCCGCTCGGCGGGCGTTTCGACGTGGCCGAACATCATCGTGGCCGTCGTGCAAAGCCCCAGGGCATGCGCCTGCTCCATGACCGACAGCCACTGGTCGGCCGTGCACTTTTTGGGCGAAACCAGCCGCCGCACGCGATCGACCAGAATCTCCGCCCCGCCGCCGGGGATCGAACTCAAACCGGCCTCCACCAGGCGGGCGATCACCTCGGCGACGCTCAGGCCGAAATGCTCGTGGAAGAACCAGATTTCCGGCGGACTGAAGGCGTGAATCTGCACGGCGGGGAAACCGCGGCGGATCTCGCGGATCATGTCCAGGTAGAACTCCAGGCCGAGGTCCGGGTGCATCCCGCCCTGGAGCAGCACCTGCGTGCCGCCGGCGCGAACCAGTTCGTCGATCTTGGCCAGCATCGCCTCGGTCGCCAGCACGTAACCCCGCGCGTCGCCGCCGTCCACGGAGAACGCGCAGAACCGGCATCGCGTTGCGCAGACGTTGGTGTAGTTGACGTTGCGGTCCACCACAAAGGTGCGCCACGGTTCGGGGTGCCTGGCGCAGCAGGCCGCGTGCGCCCGCCCACCCAGCTCGTGCAGGCCGGCGCGGAGATACAGGTCCAGCGCATCGTTGTCGGATAGTCGCGACATACCGGAAGCATACCACAGAAAAAGAAAAGGCGAACCGACGAATGTCGAACAATCGAACGGCGAATGCAGAAGTAAAGAACCCGAAAAACTGATCCGTACTTCTGATTTCGATTGTTCGATTGTTCGACATTCGCCGGTTCGCTGTTTCCCGAAACCCCAGGCGAGGTTAATGTACCCGCATTGAAAGGAAACCCGATGGACTTTATCCGCATTCACTTGCTGGGTACTTCACCGCTGGTCACGCCCGACCGGTTCCAGACCTCGGCCGCCATCGAGACGCCCGAGGGCATCGTGCTGTTCGACGCCGCGGAACCGGCCGCCGCCCTGATGATCCGGCAGGGGCTTTCGCTCAGCAAGCTCCGCGAGGTGGTGATCACACACTGGCACGGCGACCATCAGAGCGGCCTGCAATCGCTGCTGATGCAAATGCTGCGCGGGCCCGCCAACGTCCGCCTGCCCGTCAGCGCGCAGGTGCTCGACTGGATCGAAAACGCCCGCAAGGCCTACGTCTGGCCGACCCTGCCCACCCCCAACGTCAAGCTCCAAACCCTGCGCCCCAACGACCGCTTCCAAATGGGCAAGCTGGACATCCAGGCCGTCGAAAACGACCACCTCTGGCACCACATGACCCTGTGGAAAGACTACAAGGTCACGCGCGAGGAGATCACGGCCTTCTCGTTCGTGCTCCGGTACGGCAACATTCGCATCGTGTACTCCGGCGACCTGGGCGCCCAGAACGAGGAGAAGGTATTCTGGAAACTCCTGGACGAGCCGGCCGACCTGCTCGTCCTCGAAGCCGCCCACATCCTGCCGATGGAAGGTCTGCTGCAGCGCATCCGCGGCCGGGGCGTGCGGTTCCTCGCCTTCAACCACGTCTACCTCGACGCCGTGGAGGAAAGCACCCTTCGCGATTACTTCACCAAGAACATGGATTGCCCCGTCCTGGTCCCCAGAGACGGCGACTGGGTGGAACTGTCCCAAAGCGCCGGCCAGGTCGCGATACGAACCGGCACGCGCGAGGACTTGCCGGGTCGGCTCAAGGCCAACGTGTTCCTCACAGCCCAGCAGCGGCGGAAGCTGTTCGTTGAAAACGGGATTCCCTTTGAGTGGCGAATCCTGGGGCCTTTTGCCAACCTGCCCAACACCAAGAACGAGTACCCCGGCCTGTGGGCGGACCACGGTGTAATGAAGGACCGTAACTTTACCGGAACATATCGCGGCGTGGACGAAGACGAGATCGGCTGGCGAAGGCTCGGCGTGGAGGATCTGTCTGACGACGGGCGCGTCCCGTTCGACTGGATCTACGTCATCGCCCAGTGCCTGGCCTACGCGGCCACCGACGTCGAGGTGCCCGCCGACGGCGATTACCGCCTGCTGTTCAGCAGCGACGACGGCATGAGGCTCTGGGTGGACGACAAGGAAATCTACTGCATCTCCGCCGAGAAACCCGCCCTGCCGGACGAGACGGAACGGATCGTCCACCTCCAAAAGGGAACGCACCGCGTGCTGATCGCCAGCGAGCAGCGATTCGGTTCGTGGATGTTCTATTTCCGGATGATCCCGAAGTAGGTATGGTTCTTCCTTTATGGCCGGCAAGTTTTTGACAATCTTCCTGCTGCTGACGCTCTCGCTGGGGGGCGGGTACCTGTGCCGAAAGTTGCGGCTGGCGGGCGACCGCGCTGCCGGGTGGCTGATGACCGCGGTGGCCGTGCTGGGTTATCCCATCGTGAACCTGCTGGCGATATGGGACACGCAGCTTCACGCCGCCGACCTCTGGCTGCCGGGCCTGTCGGTGGTGCAGATTTTCCTGCTGACGGCGGCGGGGTTGGCGATGGGCCGGTTCCTCACGGCCGACCGGGGCGAGCGAGGCTTGTTCGCCATCAGTACCGCGTTCGGCAATCACGGCCTGACCATGGGCGGGTTCGTGGTGTTCCTGCTTTTCGGCGAGCAGGCGCTGGGCCTGGCGAGCATTTACTTCATGCTCTTTACGCCGGTGACCGTGCTGCTGGCTTACCCGCTGGCCAGGCACTACGCGACGGACAAGCCTTCGGGCTCCTTGGCCGGCCTGCTCCTGCGAAGCCTCTTCGACTGGCGATCCATCGGCCTGCCCATTTCAGCCCTGGGCATTCTGCTTTCGCCCTCGGTGCTGGCCTTGCCCCGCCCGGCGTTCATCAAGAACCTCAACATCGTGGACATCCTTATGTACGCCATCAATGTGGCGGCGTACTTCGGCATCGGGCTGCAATTGCGGATGTCCTATGTGCCGGCCCTCAAGAAACTCATCGCCGGCCTGGCCTTCACGCGATATATTGTCGGGGCGGCCACCGGCGTCGGGCTGGTCGCGCTGACGATGCTGACCCCCTGGCCGCTGGATTGGAACAGCCTGGGCGGAAAGGTGGTCCTGGTCGAGTCCTTCGTCTCGCTGGCCGTCACGTGCGTGGCCGTCGCGAGCATGTTCGACCTCAAGCCCCGCGAGGCCAGCGTGTTGTTCGTCACGAATACAATGCTATATTTGATCGTGGTCTTGCCTGTTGTGCTATGGATTTACCGTTAACCAAACGGTGTAATCGGTAATCTGTAATCCGTAATCCGGAACGGAAAGAAATGCCTCGTGCCTTCTTCCCGATTACCGATTACAGATTACCGATTACACCGTTAGGAGTTCCCATGACCTCTCGTGAAAAAGTGCGTCGCATCTTCGACCTCAAGTCCGACAGTCCGATCGCGTTTTGGACCGGCAATCCGTGGGACTCCACCGCGCAGGGGTACATGGACAAGCTCGGCCTCAAGACTCGCGAGGAGTTGCTCGTGCATCTGCACGACGATTGCCGCTGGGTGATGACCGAGTGGAGCTGCTACAAGCATCCCGAGGGCAAACCGCTGTGGGACCCGCTGGGCGGCAGGGAGCGCACGAGCCTGGCCCAGCCCGGTTGCCTTGCCGACGCCACCACCGTCGCCGAGGTCGAGGCCATCCCCTGGCCCAACGTGGACTACATGGACTTCACGCAGGCGCTGGCCGAGATCCGCTCGTATTCCGACAAGATGGTCTTCACCGGAACCTGGAGCTGCTTCTTCCACCTGGTGGGCGACTACTTCGGCATGGAGGAGTACTTCATCAAGATGCACACCCACCCCGCCGTCGTCGAGGCCTTGACGCGGCGGTTCCTGGACTTTTACCTGGAGGCCAACCGGCGCTTCTTTGAACTGCTGGGCGACGACGCCGACATCTTTTTCTTCGGCAACGATTTCGGCACGCAGCTTGACCTGTTCATCTCGCCGGAAAATTTCCGCAAGTTCGTGATGCCGGGTTTCAAGCAGCTCATCGACCTGGCCCACAAGTACAACAAGAAAGTGCTGCTGCATTCCTGCGGTTCGATCATCAAGGCCATCCCGATGATGATCGACGCGGGCATGGACGGCCTGCACCCGCTCCAAGCCCTGGCCGCCGGCATGGACGCGGAGAACCTTTCGCGGAACTTCAAGGGCAAGATCGCGTTCGTCGGCGGGGTGGACACGCAGCAACTGCTGGTCCACGGCACGCCACAACAAGTGCGCGACGACGTCCGCCGCCTGAGAGACCTGCTAGGCCCCAACCTGGTCGTCAGCCCCAGCCACGAGGCCATCCTGCCAAACGTCTCCCTCGAAAACGTGCTGGCGATGGCAGAGGCGGCCAGGGAATAGGAATTGCGGATTGCGGAATTCGGATTGCGGATTGAAGAATTGGCGTGCGATGGCAAGCTGATTGCTCCAATGTAGTTGTGGTTCTTGGCCGCTAATCTCAACTATGTCTATCGAGTATTCCCGGTGCCGCATTGGAACCTGTTCTACCAGGTTGGGAAGCCACCGGAACGGCCTGGCGGCTCAT